>SHVG01000032.1 GCA_009691145.1 Candidatus Planktophila sp.
CATAACTGGCCAGTCCTCTGTGCGGGGAATGTGATTGGTTCCAAAGACGTACCAAAGAACAATATCGGTATTTTCAGTTGGTCGATCGGCGGCGGTCCATTCGGGTAGACCTGCACCGCCTTCGTGTTGGAATGGATAATCTCCAGCTGGATAGCGCTCTTGATCTTTATTAGGAGTTACCCATAAATGCTTATACATAAAGCCTGCGCGCTTGCCTAAGACAGAGTCTTGAAGGGCTAGCGGAAAAGTTGTATGCCCAGGAATTAATTTATAGCCAACGCTTTGTCCCATATGATTCTTCTTATTGGGATTTACTATCTTCCAGAAACGACTCTTCATTGGATCAATTAATCGCTGTGCTTTTTTCTCACTCGCCAAGATAGTTTCGCGGCTCTCATAGGCTCCCCCGTATGGATTTTTCTCTCCTAGTGGATGCGCAAAGGATTCAACCTCAACGACGCTATTTTCGCTGCCATCAATATCTAGATCCATACGTGCACAGAGAATATGTTGGTGATACGGGGCCCATAGGCCAGGCTCTAACTCGGTGGCCGATGGATGGGCTTTACCGGGCGCATCGGCCAGAGTTAAAACAATTCCAGTTAACTTAGCTTCAAACTCAATCGAGCCATCTTGATAGAAGTACCAGAAATAGCCGTACTCATAGTTATTAACGGTGACAATTGATGAGACCACAAAGCGACGGCCTCGACGAAGCTCCATGTGGCCATCTGCATCCATATGCTTCCATAAGATGCCAAAATCCTCTTCATGCATACAAATAGCGTTCTCAATTGTGCGAACCCGGCCATCGCCTCCAGTGACGCTGACATCTAAATAGAGGATCTCGCCTAAACAATCACAGCCCAGCGTGAGTGAGTGAGTGAAGTTACCTAAACCAAACTCACCTGTGTCAAAAGCATTTTTACGATAGGCACCTTGACTTGGGTCACCGTAAGGAATAACTAGTTCGGCGATAGATAAACGGTGGGCAATGGTGCGCTCTGTGCCCTCATCACTAAATCGCACATCGTGAATAACTAAACCCTCACGTTGATCAAAGCCAATTCTAAAACTCCAACGCTCCCAATTAATCTTCCAGCCCTCGAGTCTAAAAGAGGCACCATCGGGCTGATGAATCGTAAGCTCTTTAAGTTGTATAGAGGCGCCGGTCTGTGATTGGCGATATGGCCCAGGAGTTTGGGGAATGGCAATACTGTCATTGTCCTCAATAGCTACAACTTTTTCGGCATCGATATCGACGATGGCATGGAGACCATGAATTGGGTGGGCGTAAAAATTAGCCTCGGGCGTTGGCTGGTGCCACATTGGCGTCCAAATGAGACGTCGACCATCATCTAAATGTTTGGGAATCTGGGCACCGATAGGCCACGTCTCCATATGCACGCTAGCCACATCGCTAATGCCACGTTTTGCCAGGGCATCGATAACCCCCTGATCTTTGCGGGCAACATCGATTGCAACCGCTGATTCAATCGCAAGCACTGGTGACTTTGCACCTGGGATCTCTTTCCAGCTCTTTACCACTCCATCGGTTGTTATGAGGCCTTCACTGACAACTGCCTTCACGCGATCCCATATAGTTACACGAGCACAACGTTGGATTGCATCGCCCTCTTTAAAATCTTTGACAATTGATTTAGCGGGCTCCTCTAACTGCACCATTGCAAAAAGATGTTGGTCGTTCAGCTTCCAGGATTTTCTCGCCTGCTCAACGATCAACTTTTGCTCATCAGAGCTGAGAGGGTCAAGTGGGTGATTAAAGGCGCTCACATATTACCCTTCAGAATTCTCTTAAGCTGGTAGATAGTGCTTAGCAATGCCATCGCGGGCAAAGGCGAGCAAAGTTAAGCCAAACTCACCTGCTAAATCAATAGCAAGGGATGTCGCTGCGCTCACCCCAACAATTGCCGATAGTCCAGCACAGATTGATTTTTGAACAAGTTCGTATCCAATGCGACCGGAAACAACTAAGGTCCAATCAGAGAGTGGAATAGCGCCATCCATGAGCGCTGCGCCAATTACTTTATCTACAGCGTTATGACGCCCTACATCCTCGCGAACCCAGATTGCCTCACCCTTGGGATTAACTAAAAGGGCTGCATGTAGACCACCTGTTTTTTCAAAGATACGTTGGCGGCCCTGTAGTAAGGATGTCATCTGTGCTAGCTCTTGAATGCTGTGGGATGGAGCTGAAACTTTGCTGACACCGCGTTTATGTAGATCGCTGATATTGGTAGAGCCGCAGACTCCACAGGCCGAAGTTATTGTGAAACGGCGCTCTAAAATCCTTGCCGACTCTTGCGAACCCTCTGCAACGTGGGCGATAACGACATTGGCGCGTTGGCGAGGTGAGAGTGAATTATCACCACAAACTTTAACGCTCATTAACTCACTGGCGTTTTTCAAGAAACCCTCTCCCCACAAGAAACCCGCAGCTAGCTCCAAATCATTTCCTGGCGTGCGCATCGTGATACCGAGTTGTTCCTCTTTTTCACCACGCTTAATGCGGATTTCTAGGGGCTCTTCGACAACGACAGAGTCTGAAGTTGTCGTAGTTGCATCGGTTTTTTGAACCTTTACCTTGGCAACCGCAGACGGTGCTAACTCTTCACTTGGCATGGCGATAGAACTCAATGTTTTCAGCTGGTAGCGGAGCCTTACCTAGAATTAAATCGGCGGCTTTTTCAGCCACCATCATGACGGGTGCGTAGATATTTCCATTGGTCACATATGGGAAGACCGATGCATCGCAGACACGTAAGCCTTGCACTCCATGGACCTTCATCGTTGTTGGATCGACTACTGACATCGCATCGGTTCCCATCTTGGCTGTGCATGATGGATGTAGCGCAGTTTCAGCGTCCTTGCGTACCCAATCTAGAATCTGCGTATCGGTTGTGACTGCAGCACCAGGGGAAGATTCACCGGCGTTGTAATCATTCATAGCAGGTTGGGTCAAGATGTTTCGTGCAACTTTGACTGCCTCGATCCACTCGCGGCGATCTTGCTCGGTCGATAAATAGTTGAACTGAATCGCTGGCTTTGCAAAGGGATCACTGCTTTTAATCTTTAACCAGCCTCGGGAATCGGAGTACATCGGGCCGACGTGAACTTGATAGCCATGGCCACGAGTATCACCTGAGCCGTCATAGCGAATGGCAAGGGGCAAGAAGTGAAACATTAAATTGGGATAGGCAACATCCTTATTGCTTCGAGTAAAGCCACCGGCCTCAAATTGATTTGTAGCCCCTGGCCCTTTGCGAAAAAACAGCCAAGCCGCACCAATAAATGGTCGGCGCCAGAACTGGGTGATGGGTTGTTGTGTCACGGGCAACTTACATTTGTATTGAACATAGACTTCAAGGTGATCTTGCAAGTTAGCACCGACTCCAGGCAAGTTATGCACCATCTTTATACCAAGTGGGGCTAAATCTTTTTCGTTGCCAATTCCAGATAGCTGCAAAATCTGCGGAGTATTAATTGCTCCCCCACATAAAATAACTTCACGTGAAGTAAATACTTGCTTCTTACCTTTCATCACTACCTCAACACCAGTTGCCGTTGTTCCTTCAAATAAGACTTTAGTCACGTGCGCGCGCGTCTTTATTGTTAAGTTAGTGCGCTTCATTACCGGATAGAGATATGCGCGCGACGCACTTAATCGGCGTCCCCTATAAACATTTCGATCGAAGGCGGCAAAGCCCTCTTGGCGATAACCATTGACATCATCGGTGCGCGGATATCCAGCTTGCTCAGTTGCTTTAAAGAAAGCTGCAAATAGTGGACCTTTAACGGGACCGCGCTCTAACTTGAGCGGGCCATTGTTGCCGCGAAAAGTATTGCTTTGGTCGGCTAAACAGTTCTCCATCTTTTTAAAATATGGAAGGCAGTGTGCATAATCCCAGCTGCTCATTCCCGCATCCTTGGACCATCGTTCGTAATCCATTGGATTACCGCGCTGCCAAATCTGTCCATTAATCGATGATGAGCCGCCTAAAACTTTTCCCCGCGCATGATAGATGCGTCGGTTATTCATGAAAGGCTCAGGCTCAGATTCATACATCCAGTCGTAGTGTTTATTGCCAATGGGAAAAGCTAAGGCCGCGGGCATATGAATAAAGACATCCCATTTATAGTCACGACGGCCAGCCTCTAGAACTAAAACGGTATGTGCTGAATCTTCACTCAAGCGATTAGCTAGCGCGCTTCCAGCCGAACCGCCACCGACGATGATGTAGTCATACTTGGAGTTCATAGGTCTTACTCTACTAATAAAACAACGCCCTTACTTAGTGATTTCTCACCAAGTAAGGGCGCCACTTTTACTTATGTGTTACTTACCAAGCCACGTCTTAACGACATCGGCGTGAGCATCAATCCACTTCTGGGCTGCTTCTGCTGCAGTCATTCCGCTTTCAAGATCAGAGGCGACTCCATTTTGATCATCATTAGTCCACTTGAAGTTCTTGACCAAGGTAGTAAATGGATCATTTGCATCATTTAGCTTCTTTGAAATCAACTTTATCAATGGTGATGATGGATAGTCAGTTAGACCACTTGCCTTAGCAGGATCTGTCCAATCATTGGCTGGGAAATGAACGTGCCCTGATTCAAGATTAGGAATCTTGGCAAAGAGCGTCCATGGCTGCCATGCGTAAGCGATAAATGCAGTCTTGTTAGCTTCGGCCTTCATAAAGCCATCAACTAAGGCTGCCTCTGAACCAGAGAAGATAACTTTGAAGTTCAACTTGTTAGCTGAAACCATCTTCTCACCAATAGTTGTATATCCAGCTGGGCCTTCAAACCAAGCGCCCTTACCACCAGAATCTGCAGTCTTAAATAGATCTGCATACGTATTGAGGTTCTTGGAATCAGTAATGTCTGGATACTTTGCGGCCATCCATGGAGCTACATACATACCGATGAGCCCAACGTTTCCGTTTTCGCCAGCTTCAACTACTGCGCCGCGATCAACCCAATCCTTCCAACGTCCGCCGCCCCAATCTTCGATTATTACATCGATTGTGCCAGCTTCCATTGCATCATATGTAGTTGGACCCTCATCCAGAGTTGTCTGAGTGATTGTGCAACCTAATTCCTTCTTAGCAATTTCAGCAACTACTTGTGCCGATGCTGTGTAACCACCCCATGCGTGCATCGCAATTGCATATGAACCGCAATCTCCTGCAGCGCCACCGGCAGAATCATTAACGCTCTTGCTGCATCCTGAAAGAATCAGTGCTGCTGCAATGACAACGGTAACAACTGCCGAACGGCGACCAAATAATGACTTCATCAACCCTCCTAAAGAGTCTAAGTTTTACCTTAGCCTAGAGTGGCCATAGGAGTAATACCAGTATTTAGTAGGAGTATTTATATTATTTTAAGCCGAGCGGCGGGCACCGGCCTGCATAATTCGGTCAAAAATCACACCTAGCAACAAAATCGCCGCACCTGCAATTAAGCCCTTGCCTTGCAACTCAGGTTTGGAGTTGCCAACGATTACTAGATATCCAAGGCCTCCAGCACCGACAAATCCGCCGATTACTACAACGGCTAAAACGTAAATCAGTCCTTGATTTGTGGCTAGCAAAATTGTTTTCTTGGCCGCCGGTAACTGCACCTTAGTAATAATCTGTCGAGTCGTCGACCCAGCGGCCGTAGCGGCTTCAACTAGTGAATGCGGTACGGCGCGAATACCTTCGCACACTAATTTCACAACAACTGGGATTGCATAAACGATGCCCGTTGCAATTGCAGTAAAACGTGTTGGACCAAATAAACCGAGCATCGGAACCAGGTAGACAAAAGCTGGCAATGTCTGACCGGCATCTAAAAATGGCCGCAAGGCTCGCTCGGCTCTATCACTTCGGCCAGTCCAGATACCAAGGGCAATTCCGATAATCATTGTCAGTAAACATCCAACAATTGTTTGAGTAAGAGTAAGCATTGCCTCATACCAAAGACCGGAAACGACGATCGCCATTGCTAAGACAAATGCAAGGATCGCTGTGCGAACTCCGCCAATAATTAAGGCTAGAGCAACAATCATTGCAACAGTCACATACCAAGGAGATGCCGATAGTTGAGTTTCCAATGGGTTCAAGATCGCATAAGAAATAAAATCCTTAAATCCAACGGTAAAAATGTAGAGATTATCTAAAATCCACGCCGTTGCATTATTTGTAATGCGTTCAACTTGTGGCGAGATGTCGATCTCCTTAGGCCAAACAGCGGCCCATAAAATGGTGCGTGAGAGAAATACGCTGACAGCTGCCAGAAGCCCCGCAGCAATTAAAACCATCCGCTTTCGCTTCAAGTCTTTAGCAGTAGGCGGAACGAAAGATGTTTGGCGCTTGGCTGCAGCACTTGTGCTTCTATCCATTAAAATAGCAAGGAAAACGACGGCAAAACCGGCGACAAAGCCCTGACCAACATTTCTAATAATTAAAGCATCAATGACTGGCTTGCCCAAGCCAGGTGCGCCAATCAATGCAGCGACAACGACGAAAGAAACTGCCGCCATAACTGTTTGATTGATACCCAAAACAATCATCTGCTTAGCCATTGGCATCTGAACTTTGGTCAACGTCTGCTTTTGGGTAGAGCCCATGGACTCCGCGGCCTCTATTGGCGATTGATTCAAAGTTCTAATTGCATGAGAAGTAATACGAATGCAGATTGGAATTGAATAAATCATTGTTGCAATGGTTGCCGATGCTGCACCGATCATAAAAATAAGTGCGATAGGAGCCATATAGACAAGAGTTGGTAAAATCTGTGCCAAGTCAAGAAGTGGAGTCAGTATCTTCAAGGTCCGATCAGAAAGACCAGCCCATATTCCCAGTGGCATTCCAATGGCAAGTGAGAGCAAGACCGCCGCTAGCGTCATAGCAATTGAATCCATCGTGAACTGCCACATCCCAAGTGCACCACAAGCCAGCAGAAGTGAGACTGAAAGCAGTGCGGTTCTCCATTGGCTTGTTGCAAAAACTGCGAAGGCGATAATTGCCACTACGCCCAACCAGCCAATTATTGGGATGACTGAGTTTGGTGCTGGAACTGCAATGAGATTTCTAATGACCTGTACGAAGCCATCAATGGCACCGCGGATTGGATTAAAGAAATAGATAAAAGCCGGACTTTCAGTGCGATTTCCGCGTAGATCTAGAGCTCGATCACCAACAAATGAAGTAAACGGCGTATTTTCATAAGTTGCGATCTGTAAAGTATTTTTGCCCTGCAAAAGGCGGCCCAGAAGAACCCAGACTGCAACTGAACCTAGGAGTAGATAAGGTTTACTAACATGCATTAAGCAACACCTGAGATGATGCGTAATACGTCATCACTTGAAACGACTCCTAAGGCCTTACCGTTATCACTTACTCGAATTGGTCGATGATCGGCAATAATTAAGCTACAAGCATCGCGAATAATCATATTTGCATTAAGTTCAGGACCATCCGTTGCCTCACCTGGCTTTGCTGGCCTGGCCAAATATCGAAGCGTTAATACATGCGACTTTGCAATATCTCGAACAAAGTTAGCGACATAGTCATCGGCTGGGTGGGCAACTAAATCTTCCGGCATTCCTATCTGAACGATGGCGCCATCTCGCATAATTGCGATGCGATCTCCGACTTTTACCGCCTCTGATAGATCATGGGTAATAAATACCATTGTCTTACCGAGTTCATGGTGAAGGCGTATTACCTCTTGCTGCATATCACGGCGAATCAATGGGTCAAGTGCGCTAAATGGCTCATCTAAAAATAGAACTTCTGGGTCCACGGCTAATGCGCGAGCAAGTCCTACGCGCTGCTGCATTCCACCTGATAGTTGCTCAGGGTAGGCGTTGGAATAACCTTGCAAACCAACGAGTTCGATAACTTCATTAGCACGCGCATGGCGAGCAGTTTTTTTGATTCCATTAATTTCGAGTGAGTAAGCGATATTGTCAATCACATTACGGTGTGGCAGTAAACCAAAGTGTTGGAAGACCATTGAAAAACGTGTTTTACGAAGCTGGCGCAATCGTGCATTGTCGACCTGCAAAATATCTTCGCCCTCAAAGGTTAATGAGCCGGCAGTTGGCTCGATTAAGCGAGTCATGCAGCGCACTAGGGTTGATTTACCTGAGCCTGACAGGCCCATAACAACGAAGACTTCGCCAGGGGCTACATCGAATGAGACATCACGAACTGCAATTGTGTTCCCGCTTTGAGCCCGTAGCTCTGCACGTGTTAAATCTGCAAGCGGAGTACCAATTACTTTTTCGGCATTTGAGCCAAATACTTTCCAGAGGTTTTTGACTGAGATCATCGGTGCTTCAGCGCTCACTCGCTAAACCCTCTCGCTTATTGATCCTTAAACCACCCAGATCGACTAGGAGCATTGTTGGTCCAAATGTGTTTGATTTCAAGGTACTCACTCAGTCCATGCTCGCCTAATTCGCGGCCAATCCCCGATTGTTTGTATCCACCCCACTCAGCGGCTGGGCGATAAGGGCCAAAGTCATTGACCCAGATTGTGCCGTGGCGAAGGGCGCTAGCAACGCGGGCCGCCTTGTCGGCATCACTACTCCAGACTCCGCCGGATAAACCAAAGACAGTGTCATTGCCGATTGCAATCGCTTGGGCTTCGCTATCAAATACTTCCACCGTCATTACTGGACCAAATGACTCTTCTTGAACACAATACATTTTCGTATGGCAGTTATCTAAAACCGTTGGCAGGTAATACCAGCCTTGTGCATGCTCTGGTTTATCGCTGCGTTTGCCGCCAACTAATAACCTAGCGCCTTCGGCAACTGCCTTTTCAACATATGCCGTAACGCTCTTTAAATGTGCTTGGCTAATGAGTGGCCCAGTTTCGGCTGCTTTATCATCGGGACCGCCGAGTGAGATTTTGCCTGCGCGGCGCACAATCTCTTTCACCACGCGATCATGCACCGAGCGCTCAACGATTAAACGAGTTCCGGCCGAACATACTTGGCCTGAGTGCAAGAAGGCAGCTGTTACTGCATTATCGATCGCGGCATCGATATCGGCATCGGCAAAGATAATGTGTGGATTTTTACCACCAAGCTCGAGTGCTAGTTTTTTAATCGTTGTTGCCGCAGCCTTCATGATTGTCTGGCCCGTTGTTAATCCCCCAGTAAATGAGACTAAATCAATGCGGGGATCGTTAATGAGTGAAGTGCCTACAACAGAGCCTGGACCTAAGATTAAATTAGCAACGCCCTTTGGAGTACCAGCCTCTTCAATAATCTTCATTAAGGCGATGGCGCTTTGCGGAGTTAACTCACTTGGCTTAACGATAAAGGAGCATCCGGCAACTAGGGCAGGTGCAACTTTCCAGGCAATCTGCAAGAGTGGATAGTTCCAGGGGCCGATAAGGGATGCAACACCTAATGGTTCGTGAACGATGCGGCTAGAAACATGTGCGATACCTACATCAACGCTGCGCCCATGCTCTTTTGCACCAAGGGCTGCAAAGTGTCTAAAGGTTGAAATGACATCGGCGACGTCGTATTGAGCTTCAATAAAACGTTTTCCAGTATCATCACTTTCTTTGCGTGCAATTACATCGCCATCGCGCTCTAATAAATCTGCGATCTTTGCAACTAGCTCACCGCGCGCCTTGAAACTCCATGAAGTAAAGAGACCGGAGTCAAAAGATTTACGTGCAGCTGCGATTGCATTGAGGACATCGGCCTGGGTCGCCTGTGAAACTGTGGCAACAACGCTTTGATCGTGCGGGCTATGAACCTCATGAACGCGGCCATCAGATGCCTCTCGCCAGCGACCATCGATATAAAGTGTTGCGACCATAGTGGATTTAATCTAGTTGGCTTTTGCGCATTGCCACAAACTCATCGAGCTCTTGTCGCATGCCTGGATCCATCTCTGGAGCTACGTAATCCTCTAACTTCTTCTTATAAATCTCGGCAGCGCGCGCCTTTGCATCTCTGCCACCCAATCGAGTCCAGCGCTCGTAGTTATCGCTGTTAGTAAGGAATGGTCGGTAGAAACAGTTACGGAATCGCTCCATTGTGTGGGCAGCTCCTAAGAAGTGACCGCCATGGCCGACCTCAAGGTGAGCATCAAATGCTAAAGATTCAACGTTGAACTCAAGGGGCGTGAACTCAATCATGAGTGATTGAAGAATTTCAATGTCGAGAACAAATTTTTCATAGCAGGAGACAAGTCCACCCTCGAGCCAGCCAGCAGTGTGCATGACCCAGTTAGTGCCAGATAGAAAAGTTGGCATCATCGTCATCATGGATTGATATGCCGATTGCGCGTCCACTGTCTGGGATGAGTTTAAGCCGCCTCCGCCACGAAAAGGCAGGTTAAGGCTACGCGCAATTTGGCCAGTACAGAGCAGCCCAATTCCAGATTCTGGTGTACCAAACTGAGGTGAACCCGATTGCATATCGATATTGGAGAGAAAAGAACCAAAGACAATTGGGCATCCTGGATTCAACGTCTGTGCAAGTGCGATTCCAGTAAGAGCCTCAGCAATCTGCTGTGCCAATGTTGCTGGAATTGTTACTGGACTCATTGCGCCCATGAGCAAGAATGGTGTGACAACTACTGGCTGACCCGCTAATACATATTCGCGAAGTGAATCCAACATACGATCATCCCAGCGCAGTGGTGAGTTGCAGTTAACGAGTGAAATGAGCGCTGGAGTCTCAACAATTGCGCTGCGACCGCCGTAAACAATCTCTGCCATCTTGATAACATCTCTAGCATTTTCAGCAGTTACGACGTTACCCATAAAGAACTTATCGGTCAGCGTAGCTGCGGCATAAGCCATATCTAAGTGGCGCGAATCAAGGGAGAGATCGTTAGGCTCACAGACGACTCCGCCGACGCTATCTAGAGCATCAAATGACTGAGCTAGCTTACAAAAGTTTTCATAGTCGTTAAAAGTTGCGTCGCGACGCACATCGCCTTCACGCACAAATGGTGGGCCATAGACTCCACCAAAGACCATGGAGTTACCGCCGATGTGAACATTGTTCTTAGGATTGCGCGCGCGAAGATTAAATTCACTTGGTGCTAATGCGCACTGCTTTAAAATCCAATCGGGATCAAACTTAACGTTATCGCCCTCTACGGTTTGCCCAGCATCGCGCAGCACATCGATCGCCCATGGAGAGATGAACTCAATGCCGATTTCAGAGACGATGCGGCGCCATCCCTGCGTCAATATCGCCATAGATTCCTGGCTCAAGATCTCATATCGAGGCATTCGATTTTCAAACATGAACTGCTCCTTCTGTGCGCCTATTGACCACTGGACACAAAGGAGAATACCCTTAGATAGTGGAACAGTGGTTCCATATTATGGAACACTATCGGCAGGGTGAGGAGATGCTCAGATGAGTGAGTTGGTAAATGGAACTCAGGCGATTGATCGTGCCAGTGCGCTCCTTATTCATATCTTAGAGTCGTCAACTCCCCCACTTTTATCTGAACTCTCACGCACTCACGAGATTCCCAAGAGCACAACATCGCGAATGTTAAGTGCCCTGGAGCGCCAAGGACTTGTGCGCCGTGATCGCAACGGAGCCTTCATCGCTGGTGATGTCCTAACCCACTTCGCGCGATCACAGAATCACGATTCAGTATTGGTCGCCCGCATGCACCCAGTTCTAGAAAAATTAGCGCTAAGTACTGGAGAGACTGCGAATTTAGCCGTTGCAAGCAATGGTGAAATGAAGCTCATCGATCAAGTTGATTCTCACTATCTATTAGGTGCAACAAATTGGGTCGGCAAACGAATTCCATACCATGCATCGGCACTAGGTAAGGTTCTGCTTGCCTACGCAGCGGCAACCATTCCACTTGGAAAGTTAGAAAAACTAACTTCTAAGACAATTACCTCTCGCCCACGTTTATTAACTGAACTCGAAAGCGTCCGTAAAAAAGGCTATGCGATCATTATCGATGAACTTGAAGAGGGTTTAGTAGCAGTTGCCGCTCCTATTCGCGAAGATGATGGTCGCGTGGTTGGTGCAATTTCAATTTCTGGCCCATCTCCACGATTGACGCAGAGAGATTTAGCAAAGATCGGCGAAGTCATTATCTACGAGATCCACTCACTCCAGTTAAACCATGAAGGAAAGATAGGTGCAGCATGACTCATGACGACATCATCAAGGCGCTCTTTGACGAGACCTTAGTTGGCAACGCTCCTGCAGTTCTAGAGCTAACCAAACAGGGAATCGCCGACGGCATGACACCGAGCACAATCCTCTTTGATGCCCTCATCCCTGCGCTAGAAGAAGTCGGTGCACGCTTTGAGCGTGGAGATTTCTTTGTCCCTGAGATGCTCATCTCCGGTAAAGCAATGTCGGGTGCGCTCAATGTGCTGCGCCCGCTTCTGGCTGAAACCGGTGCTGAAACCGTTGGTACCTACTTGATGGGTACGGTCAAAGGCGATGTTCACGATATCGGAAAGAACCTCGTCAATATCATGCTCGAAGGCGCCGGCTTTAACGTTATCGACCTTGGTGTACAAGTAGCACCTGAAAAGTTTGTTGCCGGAATCCTTGAGCACAAGCCAGATATCGTCGGAATGTCGGCCTTCTTAACGACAACGATGCCGATGTTTAAAGTCAATATCCATGAAATAACTAAAGCTGGCCTGCGCGATCAAGTCATCATCATGGTTGGCGGAGCACCCGTCACACAAGAGTATGCCGATGTTGTTGGAGCAGATGGCTTTGCCGCCGATGCATCAACGGCCGTGCGTATTGCAAAGGATTTAATCGCCAAGAAGCGTGCAGCGGTCTCTGCATAAGCCAATCATGTTAAAAAAACTTCTCCCCTTTATAGAGCATGCAGTTAAGGGACCTGTATGGGACTGTCGAATGTGTGGGCAGTGCGTACTGCACTCAACTGGAATGACATGTCCAATGACATGCCCGAAGACTTTGCGCAACGGCCCATGTGGTGGCGTGCGCGAAAATGGAAACTGCGAAGTAATACCAGATATGCAGTGCATCTGGGTTAAAGCATATGATCGCACCGTTTCGCTGCCACTTCCTAAAGTTTGGAAAGAGCATTACAACGAGCTCCGTCCACCCGTCGATATGCAGCTACAAGGCACATC
>SHVG01000033.1 GCA_009691145.1 Candidatus Planktophila sp.
TTTGGGTAGGCTATGGCACATGTCAAAGCCAACAATCATCCTTGCTACGAGCAACGGTGTTGGAATGGGCCACCTTGCACGCGCAAGTGCGGTGGCGTTAGCCCTTAAAGATGTAGCTAATCCGATTATCGTTTCGATGGCTGGAGGAATTGCCGAGATTCCATCGTTTATGGGTATTCGCTGCGAATATATTCCAGGGCGCGACCGTTTATGGATGTCACGTGAAAAGTGGGATAAGTATCTGCGTGATCGCTTACTTGCACTCATCGATGAAACTGGGGCACAGGTCCTCTCCTTTGATGGCGTTGTTCCTTATCCAGGGGTTATTGCTACCAAGAACGCCAATCCAACGTTGAAACTTGTCTGGATACGAAGAGGCTTGTGGCAGAAAAAGCCACAGCGTTTTATCTTAGGTTTACAGGCGGCAATGATGGACACGATAGTCGAGCCAGGTGATATAGCCCGCGCATATGATTTTGGTCCAACTTCAAAGCGCAAAGACGCGGTATTAACTTCACCAGTATCTCTTTTTCGAAAAGAAGATGCGCTCTCGCGCGATGATGCTCGGCGTGCTCTTGGTCTGGGTTTAAATCGGCCCGTTGCATTAGTGCAGTTAGGCACAGGCGATAGCGACGTTAACCATAAAATGACGGCCGCCCTCCAAGGTTTGATTGGTTGGAAAGATTTGCAGGTAGTTTTAACCAAGGCACCAATAGATAGAGAGGGTAAATCACTAGCCCCTGCCGGACTCGATATAAAAGTGGCACGGTATTTCCCACTCGCGAAAGTACTTCACGCCTTTGATGCCGGCATCTGTGCAACGGGGTACAACGGAGTGCACGAGCTACTGCCCGCACAAGTACCAACTGTCTTTGTATCCAACATCCGCGGAACCGATGATCAAGAGGCGCGCGCTCGATGGTGTCATGACTTTGGATATGGCCTGCGCGCAGATCAGAGCGATTTAAGCGATATCACTGCAACGGTGCGCAAGCTCCAAGATCCACGTGTGCGCGCGCAATTATCGGCAAAGTGTGCCGAGCTGCCCGAGACAACTGGTGGCGCTGAGATTGCCGAACTCCTGTTTAAGTTAGCAACAACGGAAAAATCAACAACTGCCAAAGGACTCACATTCAAGCGTTTAATGGTTCAGGACCATATCAATCGAGGCCTGCGCCATGTAGCAAATCTTGGGATTCGACGTTTAGCCCTCGTTTATCGTCACTTTTATCCACACAAAAATCGTGAGGCCATGAAGGAGAGCCCACCTATCTTTGGTGACTCAACGCAACCTGAAGAGCTGCGAGAATTAATTAAGTCAACGGTTCGCTTTGAACATTTAATCTCGGGCTCATCCCCTGCCTATCTCATTCGGCGTCAAGAGATTGCTAAAGAGGCGTATGGTGATTTAGTGGAGGTCATGAAGCGATGAAGCTAAGAACCTGGGTCAAGAAAACGCCGGCAGGGCTATTATTTTGGCGTGTATTTATTGGCTGCTTGGGCGGCGGTATTACCGTTCTTGGTGCGATATTTCTGATTGCCCCAGGCCCAGGGGTGTTAATGCTGCTCGCCGGTCTTGGAATCTTAGCTACGGAGTTTGCATGGGCTGGTCGAGCGATAGAGAAAACTAAGTCCGCTGCTAAGTCCGCTGCCGATAAATCAGGTCTTCCTCTGTGGGTTAAGTATTTTATCGTTGCAGGTGGAGCAGTCGCATCGATTGTTGCAGTGCTTATTTATTACTGGCGCTAATTAAAAACGAGAACGAATCTCCCAGAGATCTTTAAAGGCTGGGTTAAATAACGTACTCGACAGGTATTCGACGCCGCTGGATCCACCAGTACCTATCTTGTGGCCAATAGTTCGTTCCACCATTTTCACATGGCGGTAGCGCCACTCCTGGATACCTTCATCGATATCTAATAATCGCTCGCAGACCATCGCACTTTCAGGATCATTGCGGTGAATATCTAGAAGAACATCTTGAACTTGAAGATTTGCCTCATAAGCAGAGTTTCTGTCACGGCCTAGAACATCGGTTGGAATTGGGTGACCGCGCTTAGCTAAATAAGCAAGAGCTGAATCCCAAACAGAATTCGCGCCCGTAATAATTGCAATGTCAGCTTGGATATCTGGAGGTAAGTGCCCTGCCATTTTAATATCACGTCGTCCTAGCAATGCTTCGACTTTTCTAAATTGGGCGGATTGGAATCCACTAGCCGATGATAAATAAGAGCGGAACGAGTTAAATTGAAGCGGTGTCATTGTTTCTAAGATATCAATCTGATTTACACAGACTTTCATTATTGTTCGGATGCGACCAAGTATCGCGAGTGAATAATGTGTGTCACCAGACTCCATAGAGCGTTGAGCTTGTGCAAACTCATGAATTAACTCTTTAAACCAGAGTTCGTATGTCTGGTGAATGATAATGAAGAGCATCTCGTCATGTTCTGGACCAGCAGAGACCGGGCGTTGAAGATTTAAAAGTTCATCAACGGCCAAGTAGGACGAGTATGTCATAGCTGAATCGAAGTTATTTTCGCTCATGTGACTCGTGAACCACCCTCTTCTACCTCTTTATAGCGGCCCGATGCCACTAAGTCGCGCAGTCGATCAAATCCATCCCAAACTTCAACATACGATGTTGGCAGCGGGGAGATAGCCAGGCGAATTGAGTTTGGAGCTCTGTAATCTGGGATTACATTCGATATCTTACGCAGTGCTACACAAATTTGTGCTGCATTCGGATGCACTAATGAAATATGTCCGCCACGTTCATTAGCGTTGCGTGGAGTATATAATTCAACACCAAGGGGTGCTAACCAGGCGTCGTACAAGTCAATCATCATCTGAGTGCCGACTGCAGCTTTTTTTGCTATCTCTGAAATCCCCGCCTGGCTAATCATTGTGAAGCCGGCCTTAACTGAGCGCAGACCCATCATTGGCGGTGTTGCAATTTGGAATCCTCGAATTCCTGCAGCTTTTTCAAAAACTGGCTCCATTTCAAATTGAGCCTCTTGTGCAAACCAACCTTGTATTGGAACCTGTAACTCTTTTTGAACCCTTGCGCTTACATACAACCATGCTGGAGCACCAGGTCCAGAGTTGCCGTACTTATATGTGCAGCCTACGCAGAGATCGACGCCAGTAGCATCTAAACTCAATTCGATAGAGCCGACTGCATGGCTTGCATCCCAAACCACTAAAGCCCCGACCGCGCGCACTTGTTCGGTAATTGATTTAATGTCATTTCTTGCACCCGAGCGATATTGGATAACCTCTAAAGTTACTAGTGCCACATCGCTATTCAAATACGGGGCTAAGACCTCTGGGGTAATCCGTTCGTTAGTAGAGAGAGTCGGATCCTCGTTATTGATGATGACAAGATTTAATCCAAACTGCTTAGCAATTCCATCGAGAATGTAACGATCAGTTGGAAAGTTAGCGGCGTCGGTAATAATTGTTTTTCGTCCAGGACGGGCGTTAATCGCGGCCAGACAGAGTTGGTAGAAGTTAACTGATGTTGTATCGCAGACGAGTACCTGCCCAGGACCGGCCCCGAGGGCGGCAGCACCTAATAAATCACCGGTGGGCTGTGACTCATCGACCCAGTGTCCCCAGCCAGTAACGAGCTCAGGTCCCCACTCCTGTGTTAGAAAATTATTGATAGCCTCAACAGCCGCCTTTGGCATACGCCCAAGTGAGTTGCCATCTAAATAACACATCGTGGGATCTGTGACCACGAACTGCGATTTAAAATGGGCTAGGGGATCATTTCTATCCAGCTCTAGCGCGTATTCGCGGTCAGTGACATTCATGGATGAAAGGTACGCTCTCCCATCATGGCGCGCAACGTTGTAAATATCGAAGAGGTCTCCAAAGCCTTTGATATTAAGGAGCTTTTAATAGGCGTCTCACTTGGCGTATCTGAAGGCGATCGCATCGGAATCGTTGGCCGAAATGGGTCTGGCAAGAGCACATTAATGAAGGTTATCGCCGGTACCGAAGCCCCTGATGCTGGCCGCGTAACAAAATCCAACTCTGCGCGCATCGGCATTCTTTCTCAAGTTGACTTTGAAAACCCTGAGAGCACTGTTGGTGAAGTTATATTAGGAGATACTGCAAAACATGAATGGGCGAGTGAGCCAAATATTCGCGAAGTATTTACTGGTTTGTTTGGCAGCTTTGATGACCATATTTTTGATCGTAAATTTGGTCAGTTATCTGGTGGTGAGCGCCGTCGCGTTGGCTTAGCCAAACTATTAATTAATGAACTCGACTTAATCTTGCTAGATGAGCCGACTAACCACCTAGACGTCGAAGGCGTCGCCTGGCTTGCGCAGTACTTAAATAACCGTAAAGGATTAGCAGTTACGGTGGTGACTCACGATCGTTGGTTCTTAGATGCCGTCACCGATAAAACATGGGAAGTCATCGGTGGAAAAGTTGAAGAGTATGAAGGTGGCTATAGTTCCTTTGTTTTAGCTAAGGCCGAGCGCGCACGCCAAAGTTCGGTTATGGATGCGCGCCGCAACGCTTTGGTGCGTAAAGAGCTAGCGTGGCTACGCCGCGGCGCTCCTGCGCGCACAACCAAGCCAAAGTTTCGCGTCGATGCAGCAAATGTATTAATTGCCGGCGAGCCCGAACCACGCAACCAAGGTGAGCTTCTTAAATTCGCTCTTAATCGTTTAGGTAAAACAGTGTATGAGGCACACCACGTGCAGGTAAAACTTGGTGACAACGAACTAATCAACGATTTGTACTGGAACATCGGCCCAGGTGATCGCATTGGTATTGTTGGTATCAATGGAGTAGGCAAGACAACCTTGATGCGCACTCTGGTGGGTGAAATACATCCAACTGCCGGTAAGTTAGTCACAGGTATTACCGTTAACCCAGCTTTTTTAACCCAGTATTTAGATGAGTTAGATCCAACATGGCGCGTGCTCGAGGCAGTTGAAAAGGTTGCCAACCGCGTAGAGCTCGGCGGTGGGCGCGAGCTTTCTGCCTCTCAACTCTGTGAGCGCTTGGGCTTTGATCGTGACTCTCAATGGACACCGGTAGGGGATTTATCGGGCGGTGAAAAACGTCGTTTACAGCTAACACGTCTATTAATGGATAGCCCCAACGTTTTACTACTTGATGAGCCAACAAATGATTTTGATATTGAAACTCTTACCGAGCTTGAGGATTTGTTAGATAGCTATGGTGGAACGCTAATAGTTATCTCCCACGATAGATATTTCCTCGAGCGGGTATGCGATCGCTTCGTTGGCTTACTTGGCGACAAATCTGTTCGTGACTTACCCCGCGGCGTAGATGAGTATTTAGAGCTTCGCAACGATTCGATGAACGCACCAGTTGCGGCACAGAAAGAGAAGAAGAGCTCTAGCGCCGCCGAGGAGCGCCAGCTAAAGAAAGATAAAACCCGCCTAGAGCGCCAGATGGAAAAGACCGATACAAGAATCTCAGAGTTAGAGGCGGAGTTAGAAGATGCAGCCTTTAATCCAGAGCGCTTGCACTCTCTAACCCAAGATCTCGATAATCAGCGCGCAGAGAAAGATAAGTTGGAAGAAGAGTGGCTTCAGGTAACGCTTTCATTAGAGGGTTGAGATAAAGTCACACAATGCGTTTAGATCTACTTGCCGCACTCTCAGGTGTATTGATCGCCCTGCAGGCGCGGGCAAATGGCGAACTCTCTGCCCGCATTAATAACAGTATGGAAGCGGCCTTAGTCTCATTTGGTTCAGGTCTTGTAATCATTGTGGTTATAGCAATTTTCAACTCCTCAATTAAAGAGGGGATATCCAATCTTCGCGCCGCGGTTGCACGAGGAGATATTGCGCGCTGGAAGTTATTTGCCGGCGCCCTTGGTGGGAGTTTTGTTGCAATCCAAACTCAGATCGTGCCTCTCATCGGGGTTGCAATTTTCTCCGTAGCATCTATCGCCGGCCAAACCGCAATGTCACTAGTGGTAGATCGGATTGGGCTCACTGGCGGGGGTAAGAAAGCGATTACAGGCCGGCGCATATCGGCCGCCATGCTGACGGTAGTTGCCGTATTAGTCTCGGTTCTCGATCGCATTGATGCCAAGAATCTATCAATGCTCGCCGTTGTTGCTGGCTGTGTTGCTGGTGTGGTCGTTGGTGTGCAGCGGGCGTTAAATGGCGAGATCAACGAGTACTCGCAACAGAGCTATACAACTTCATTATTAAACTTCATTACCGGTACATCACTATTGATACTTGTAATACTTATCGGAGTCGCTACCCATCGGAGTAATTTTGTTGCACTCCCTGCAGGTCCTTGGTGGATATATACAGGTGGTGTTATTGGGGTTATCTATATTGCATTCACATCAACAATTGTCCAACACGTAGGAGTCTTAACTTTTACCCTCTTTAGTGTTGGTGGTCAGTTAGTCGGTTCTCTTGTGATTGATTTAGTTTCGCCAACCGATGGCGTCCACATAAGTACGTATCTAATTACTGGAATCGTAATGACATATGCGGGTGTTATCGCCGGTGGCGTAAGTAATTCACGAGTGCGGAAACCAGTGAGGCACAAATAAAGAAACCCGCAATCGCATATGACCATGTCTTTACCCATGGCAAGGTAGCTGCGTAGTATCCGGCGAGAGTTATTCCAACTCCCCATAACAGTGCGCCTAAAGCGTTAGCGGTTAAGAACTTGTAGTAGTTCATCTTTGAAGCACCGGCAATAGGTGGCACAAAGGTACGTATCCAAGGCCAGAAGCGCGCGGCTACCACGGCCCACCAGCCCGTGTGTTCGTAGAAGCGCTCGGATCGGGCGATCATGCTGCGCATACGGGGTGAGTCATGGCGCTCTAAATATGGACGACCAACTAAGCGCCCTAAAACAAAACCTATTTGATCGCCGAAGAAGGCAGCAATGAAGATGACGCTTACGAGAATGACAATATTTACCTCTCTATGAGCGGCGGCGACCAAACCAGCGCTAAAGAGAATTGAGTCGCCAGGCAGGAAAAATGCAAATAAAACAGCGGTTTCAAAGAATATTATTGCTCCTGTAATCAAATAAATTAGATAGGGAGCGAGGGTAGATAGTTGGGAATCGAAAGATGCCGCTAGTTCGATCACACTGACTTCTTTACCGCTGCGGCAACGGCCTTAGTGACATTTGGGTCAAAGACACTTGGCACGATAAATGATGCGTTGAGTTGGTCAGAGGATACACAGTCAGCGATTGCTTCAGCTGCGGCAACTAATAACTCGTCGGTGATTTTATGGGCATTTGCATCTAAAAGCCCGCGGAAGATGCCGGGGAAGGCTAATACGTTGTTGATTTGATTTGGCTGATCACTGCGGCCAGTAGCGACAACGGCTGCATACTTGCGCGCAATAACTGGATCAATCTCTGGATCTGGATTTGCAAGGGCGAAGATAATTGCACCAGGTGCCATCGAAGCGGCATGGGATTCAGTTATGACGTTAGGCGCACTCACTCCAATAAATACATCGGCACCCTTCATGGCCCCTGAAATATCGCCAGTGAAGTTATTTGGATTACTTGTATCGATAAACCACTGCTGCGTGGGATCTTGAGATTTCATATCTCTAGTAATCACACCACGGTGGTTAAATCCAATAATATTTTTGGCACCGTTAAGAACCAGTAGGCGTGCGACTGCGTTGCCTGCAGCACCAACTCCAATAAGAATAATCTTTACATCACTTAAGTTCTTCTTGACTAGTTTAAGTGAGTTACGAAGTGCTGCCAGAACCACAATTGCCGTGCCATGCTGGTCGTCATGGAAGACCGGGATATCTAATAGCTCGCGCAGACGGCGCTCGACCTCAAAACAACGAGGGGCCGAGATATCCTCTAAATTAATTCCTCCATAAACCGGAGCGATTAACTGAACCGTGCGCACGATCTCATCGACATCTTGGGTATCAAGACAGACTGGCCAGGCATCGACATTGGCAAAGCGCTTAAACAAGGCGGCCTTGCCCTCCATCACAGGAAGGGCTGCGGCGGGGCCGATGTTTCCAAGACCTAAAACGGCAGAGCCATCGGTCACAACAGCGACGGTATTGCGCTTAATAGTTAGTCGGCGAGCATCTGAGGGGTCATCAACGATGGCTTGGCAGATACGTGCAACACCAGGTGTGTAAGCGCGCGATAGATCGTCACGTGTTTTTAGTGGGACCTTTGGCGTTACCTCGATTTTTCCACCAAGGTGTAATAAGAATGTGCGATCGCTAACTTTTCGAACTGTTAAATCTGGATTTTTAGCAAGAGCGAGAGTGATTTCATCGGCATGTGCAGAATTAATCGTGTCGCAAGTAATATCGATAACGACTTTTTCTAAGAGTGATTCAACGACGTCCAGTGCTGTGATTGTCGCACCAGCTGCGGCGATTACCGTTGTCGCAAGTGCTACAGGTTGTGATGCCGGCGAGCCTTCAATACGAATTGTGATTCCATATCCAGGCGATGTCGATGCCACTTATACAACTCCGTATAATCTATCGCCGGCATCGCCTAAGCCCGGAACTATGTAACCATTTTCATTGAGTCTTTCATCGAGGGCACCAGTAACAATTGTGATTGGAACAGCACTGGATGCAAACTCTTTTTCTACAGCTGCGATACCTTCAGGTGCAGACAAGATACAGATAGCGGTTATGTCATTTGCCCCTAAATCAATGAGGTAATGGAAAGCGGCGATTAAGGTGCCGCCAGTTGCAAGCATTGGATCGAGAACAAAGACTTGGCGCCCTGATAAATCATCTGGTAATCGGTTGGCATAGGTACTAGCCTTAAGAGTTTTTTCATCTCGCACCATGCCAAGAAAGCCAACTTCGGCAGTTGGTACTAACTTGCTCATGCCTTCGAGCATTCCAAGACCTGCGCGCAAGATAGGTACAACTACCGGCCGCGGCTCGGCCATCTTTAATCCTGTGGTCTTTGTAACTGGCGTTGTAATTGCAACGGAGTGTGTGCGAACATCCCGAGTTGCTTCGTAGGCAAGAAGAGTGACTAGCTCTTCAACAAGACGGCGAAAAGTCGGCGAATCAGTGCCTTCGTCGCGCAAAACCGTCAATTTGTGCGCAATCAATGGGTGGTCTGCAACGTGTACCTTCATACCCCTTACCTTACAGGGGTTTCCTTCCTTTCCAATAAGTGAAACTATGAGCGCATGCCTGAGTTCGATGACGCCCTCGATGATGACATCGAGGAGTTCGATGCCCTCGATGATGTGCCTGAGTTGATTTCAAAAGTAAGCAGCATCACAAATGAGTTGGATATCGCAGTTGCTGCTTGGCATGAAGATGGTCGGTGGACGTTAGCGCTACTCCCGGATCCAACCGATATCGCGCAGATAATTACAAGTCTTAAATCACAACAGACAAATGGTGGTGCTATTGCGCTGATCTCTATCGATGAAGAGTTTTTTATTTTGATCCGCGTTCTCGGCTCGCATATATATCTCTTTTTAAGCGATGCAACATGTGCGTTGGATTATCTAGTAGCTGAAGAGTTGTTAGAGATTGCAGATCTACCAATGCCAAGGCGACGACAACCACGAAATCCAATCGGGCACATTGAGATTTTATCTGACCTTGGGATGAACGGTATGGAGATATCGGCGCTCTGTGACGATGCAGAGCTGTTTCCCGATGAGCAGCTAGAGGCGATAGCTAACCGACTTGGCTTCGGTGATCAGTTTGCAGAGCTTTTAGAGCTGTGAGCGATGAAGAGTTAATGCGTGCGGCTTTAGCCGTTGCGCATGGCGCCCTTGCGAGTGGTGATGTTCCAGTTGGCGCAGTAATTATTAATAAACAGGGCGAAATAGTTGCTACGGGTCACAACGAACGTGAGCTACATAATGATCCAACTGCACATGCTGAGATCGTTGCTATACGCAGAGCCTGTAAAAAAACCGGCCAGTGGCGATTGGAAGACCACACCATCATCGTCACACTCGAACCTTGTGCCATGTGTGCTGGGGCGATAGCGCAGTCACGTATTTCGACGGTTATTTTCGGAGCATGGGATGAGAAAGCCGGCGCCGTTGGCTCGGTGTGGGATCTTCTGCGTGATCCGCGCTCGCTATACAAGGTCGAGGTCCGTGCAGGTGTTTTAGTAGATAAGTGCTCAGCGATGTTAAAAGATTTTATACAAGGAGTTCGTAAGAGGGGTTAAGAATTACCATTGATCCCTCTTCCTCGCCGACCATTCCCTCAGCACGCATCTGCGATCCAACTTTTAGGCCAGCAATTTTGCGGCGGCCAAGAAATTGCAAAGTCACTCCGCCGGTTTCATCCCATACTTCAACTTCTACCCAAGGGGCTGTGCCACTTGGGGCGGTCCGAATGGATGTCACCTGACCTTGAACATGGGCACGAGAGCGCCACGTGATTTCACCAATGGGGGTCATATTTTCTACGTAGTGACTTACAGGCTCACTTGATTTGCTGGCAGTATTTATTGGCGTCTTGGTAAATGTGCTTTGTGTTTGTTTTGGCTCCACCGCACTTATTGCTTCAACAGTATGTGAGTGAATTTCACTTTCTTGACCTGCAATAATTTTTTGAACATCAAATGGAATAATTATGGCCACAACACGAGGAATCTGTGAGATTGGGCCAGCGATTGATTCAGTGGTTTGATCATGGAGCAAGCGACCTAAAAACTTTGAGTAAGCCCGGTGAGGTAGTAAAAGTGTTAGCTCAACATCACCAGCTGCAGTAACAGTCTGTGCATAATCAACTATGGAATTAACTAACCTGCGATCTGGACAATCAATTAAGTCAAGTGAAATATCGGCAAATACTGGGCTTTCTCGCCAGCCCTTACTCAACTCCTCCGCCCTTCGGTCATCAATTACAAAGTGCACTGCATTTATATTTCTAGGCTTTAAACTTCGGGCGTATCTAATCGCCCCTACCGTTGCGATATCAATTCGATCAACTAGAACTGTTACATTATGGCGGGTAATTGAGGTTGCCCTGGAATCCTTACTTGAGAGAATCAAAGCTTTATTTTCTTGGCCATATCGTTG
Organism: Candidatus Planktophila sp.; assembly: GCA_009691145.1. Taxonomy (GTDB): domain Bacteria; phylum Actinomycetota; class Actinomycetes; order Nanopelagicales; family Nanopelagicaceae; genus Planktophila. Next base: position 11,054 of record SHVG01000033.1, read on the forward strand.
ATTAAATCTAAGCATAATGGCGGCAACAATTGGTGTCCCGATAACTACCAACCATGTACCTTCGGCAAACTTTAAGACCGACAACAACAGCACCGTTGTAATTGCAATAACACCAGTTGTTAGGTGCAGGTAATACTTACCCTTGTTATTTCGGTTTTTCTTAGCCATACCAAAGCCAGTTAAGGCAAATCCAATAAATACTGCCAAGGCGTAGATTGCAGCTAGGGTAGTAATACTGGCCTTGGAAACAATGACTAAGATAATCGCAAAGCTTGAGATTAAAATTATTCCATTTGAAAAAGCTAATCTGTGACCACGCTTTGTTAACTGATTTGGCAAAAAGCCATCATTTGCCACAATATTTACCATATTTGGAAAGGCGTTAAAGCAGGTGTTAGCGCCAGCAAATAAAATAAATGTAGTGGCAGCTTGAACAAAGTAGTAAAAACTCTCACCGAATAGAGAATTTCCAAGGGAGGCTTGGGCAACTAACGAGATAACTGTGGGTGTGCCGGAGGCGTAAGGAATGGCAAGTACTTGGTGGGCAAGCCAAGCGATACCAACAATTAATGCACCCAAGGTGGCACTCATCAACATTAAAGTTTTTCTAGCGTTGTTGTGCTCAGGCTCTTTAAATAAGGCAACTGAATCTGAGATTGCCTCAAGTCCTGTCAAAGATGCACTTCCATTGGCGAAGGCTTTTAAAATTAACAAGATAGCAGCAAGACTTAATAAACCTTGTGGCTCACCTAGTGGTAAGAGTCCTGGTGAATCAGTTGGATACTCAGGCAGTGTCCCAGTGAAGTTGCGATAAAGACCAAAGATAAAGACGGTGAACATGCCTACTAAGAAGAGGTAAGAAGGAAGCACAAAGATCAACCCAGCATCTTTTATGCCACGTAAATTTATGTAGGCAAGAAGTGCTATTACTAAAATAGTAAGTACAACTTTGTACTCAGTTAACTCAGGTACTGCTGAAATTATCGCAGCCACCCCAGCTGCAGTTTGAATTGCTACCGTAATGATGTAGCCAAATATCAACTCAATAGCTGCAATTTGGGAGATTACCTTGCCAAAGTTCTCCCTTGCCACAACATATGCCCCTCCTGCTCTGGTGTAGGTATTAATTACATCCCGATATGAAAAAGTGATAATTAGTAACATTATTAAGATCACACCAATTAATGGGGTAAAGATTGTGAAGGCGGCTAAGCCAAATGCTGGGATTAATGCAACCAGTATCTGCTCACCACCATAGGCTGAGCTGGAGATGCAATCTGAGGATAAAACCCCATATGCATGGCGTTTTGATAATCGCTGCTCATGCAGTGAGTGACGATTAATAGGCTTTCCTAATAATCGGTTTTTCACCCGATAAAAAAATGGATCTTTTAAGTGCACATGCTCTTGAAGAGGAACTGGCGCAGGAGCCCCATCTGTCCAAGATTTGGGCACTGGCTACTCCTTAGCTATTTGTTGCCGATTGCGTAACTTATTTCTAATGCCTCTATCGTAGAGCGCACCGGCTTCATCTTCTTGCAGGCAGAGCGTATGCTCGCCCTATGCATACACAGTTATATATCGATGGCCAATGGGTTGCGGGCGCTAGTAAGGTCGCCGTCCACGATCCCAGCGATGGTTCGGTAATCACGGAAGTCTCACTGGCATCAGATGCCCAGTGCGATGCCGCCATCGCCGCAGCCGACGCCGCAGCTGATGCCTGGGCAAAGACTGCTCCGCGATATCGATCAGAGATTTTGCGAAAAGCATTTGAAATTATGACGAGTGAGA
>SHVG01000034.1 GCA_009691145.1 Candidatus Planktophila sp.
ACGATAATTTCGCCGGCTTTGAGTTCGCCGAACAAGATGCGCTCAGAGAGTGCATCTTCGATCTCACGTTGAATTGTGCGACGCAGTGGACGTGCACCAAGAAGTGGGTCATAACCGCGCAGTGCAAGTAAGTCTTTTGCCGCTGGAGTTAATTCGATACCCATGTCCTTTGCCTGTAGACGATCATCAAGGTTCTTGATCATAAGATTCACGATCTGAACGATCTGCTCTTTAGTCAACTGGTGGAAGACGATTACATCATCGATACGGTTAAGGAACTCAGTGCGGAAATGAGTTTTGAGTTCATCATTTACTTTGCCCTTCATGCGATCGTAATTTGTCGCCTCATCATCGCTGTTAGCAAAACCAAGGCCAAGGCTCTTTGAAATATCGCGAGTTCCAAGGTTTGTAGTCATGATGATGACGGTGTTCTTGAAATCTACCGTGCGACCTTGAGCATCTGTCAGGCGTCCATCTTCTAGAACTTGAAGAAGTGAGTTAAAGATATCTGGATGTGCCTTTTCAATCTCATCAAAGAGAACGACGGAAAAAGGGCGACGTCTAACTTTTTCAGTTAACTGTCCGCCTTCGTCGTAACCGACGTAGCCTGGAGGGGCTCCGAACAAGCGAGAGGCAGTATGACGCTCTGAGTACTCAGACATATCAAGTTGAATCAATGCATCTTGATCACCAAATAAGAATGCAGCGAGCGTGCGTGAGAGCTCGGTCTTACCAACTCCTGATGGTCCAGCGAAGATAAATGAGCCGCCTGGACGGCGTGGATCTTTAAGCCCTGCGCGAGTACGGCGAATCGCTTGTGAGAGCGCCCTGATCGCTTGATCTTGTCCGATAACACGGTTGTGAAGTTCATCTTCCATGCGAAGAAGTCGTGCAGTCTCTTCTTCAGTTAACTTAAAGACTGGGATACCAGTTGAGATTGATAGGACCTGTGCGATGAGCTCTTCATCGACCTCAGTGACCTTATCTAAATCAGTTGCCTTCCAATTCTTTTCAGCTTCATGCTTTTCAGCGATTAAGGTTTTTTCCTTATCGCGAAGGGATGCCGCCTTTTCAAAGTCCTGACTATCGATTGCCGACTCTTTTTCCTTACGAGCATCGGCGATCTTGTCATCGAAGGCACGAAGCTCCGCTGGAGCTGTCATACGCTTAATACGAAGACGTGAACCTGCCTCATCAATTAAATCAATCGCCTTATCTGGCAAGAAACGATCAGAGACATAGCGATCGGCAAGGTTTGCTGCCGCAGCTAAGGCCCCATCGGTAATAGATACACGGTGGTGAGTTTCATAGCGATCGCGAAGACCCTTCAAAATCTCAATTGTGTGTGCAACTGATGGCTCTTTGACCTGAATTGGTTGAAAGCGGCGCTCAAGGGCTGCATCCTTTTCAACGTGCTTGCGATACTCATCAAGGGTCGTTGCACCAATTGTCTGTAACTCACCACGGGCAAGCATTGGTTTTAAAATACTTGCCGCATCGATTGCGCCCTCTGCAGCGCCTGCACCGACAAGTGTGTGGATCTCATCGATAAAGAGAATGATATCGCCGCGTGTTTTAATCTCTTTAAGAACTTTCTTTAAGCGCTCTTCGAAATCTCCACGGTAGCGGCTACCGGCAACTAATGCACCTAAATCAAGTGAGTACAACTGCTTATCTTTTAAAGTCTCTGGAACATCGTTTTTATAAATAGCTTGAGCAAGACCTTCAACGACTGCCGTCTTACCAACACCTGGCTCACCGATTAATACTGGGTTGTTCTTTGTACGGCGCGAAAGAACCTGCATAACGCGCTCAATCTCATTTTCTCGACCGATGACTGGATCTAACTTTCCTTCGCGGGCAGCTTGTGTAAGGTTTCGACCAAATTGATCAAGGACTAATGATGTTGATGGTGTGCCCTCTGCAGGTCCGCCTTGTGTAACCGCCTCTTTACCTTGGTAGCCAGAGAGTAATTGAATAACTTGTTGACGAACGCGGTTGAGATCGGCCCCGAGTTTTACAAGAACTTGCGCAGCAACGCCTTCGCCCTCGCGAATTAATCCAAGAAGAATATGTTCGGTGCCAATGTAGTTATGACCGAGTTGTAACGCCTCACGCAAAGAGAGCTCAAGAACTTTTTTAGCACGCGGTGTAAATGGAATGTGGCCACTTGGTGCCTGCTGACCCTGTCCGATGATCTCCTCTACTTGTGCGCGTACGCCCTCAAGTGAAATACCAAGTGACTCGAGTCCTTTAGCGGCAACGCCTTCGCCTTCATGGATCAAACCGAGCAGGATGTGCTCGGTGCCGATGTAGTTATGGTTGAGCATGCGAGCCTCTTCTTGGGCCAGCACAACAACACGGCGGGCTCGGTCTGTAAAGCGCTCAAACATTGGCGTGCTCCTTACTTCTTCGATTCATTAAGCCTAATACCTCACCAGCCAGGCTCGCGAGACGGATTGGGCTCGACATCTACAACCCTAGAAGTAGGGCTTTTATGCCCCGACTAGCCCTATATCTAGGTGAGAATCTTCAACATTCTGGTGTTTCCCAGGGTATTTGGCTTGGCCGATTCAAGATCCAGGAACTCGGCAATACCGGCATCGTATGAGCGAAGAAGCTCGGCATAGACATCGGCATCTACGGGTGTGCCTTCGATAACTTCGAAGCCGTGGTGACCGAAGAAATCAATTTGGAAAGTTAGACAGAAGATTTTTTCAACGCCGACCTCTCGGGCTCGCTCAATAATCGCTTCGAGGATTTGATGACCGATTCCCTGCTTTTGTAAGCCTTGCACAACAGCGACTGTTCTGACCTCTGCAAGGTCTTCCCACAAAATATGCAGTGCGCCGCAGCCAACGAGAACTCCATCTTTCTCGGCGATAATAAACTCCTGAACGCTTTCATAAAGAGTCACTGTCTCTTTGGAAAGCATCTGGCCAGGAGCGGCATAAGAATCAACAAGAGTGCGGATCGATTTCACATCTTTTGTTTGAGCGGGGCGAATAACAAGCATTCTTAGTCGGCCTCAGGTTTTACTAACGGGAACAAAATAGTTTCGCGGATACCAAGTCCAGTCAGCGCCATTAATAAACGATCAACGCCCATTCCCATTCCTCCCATTGGTGGCATTCCAAACTCCATTGCTCGCAAGAAATCCTCATCGACCTGCATAGCCTCTAGATCACCCTTAGCACCGAGTGAGGACTGTTCGATTAAACGCTCACGTTGAATAACTGGATCGATGAGCTCGGAGTATCCAGTTGCAAGTTCGAATCCATCGATATACAAATCCCACTTTTCAGCAACACCCGGTAGTTCGCGATGTGCACGAACAAGCGGTGATGTATCAACCGGAAAGCCCATGACAAAGGTAGGTGCAATTAACTGCTCTTTTGCAACGTGCTCGAAGATCTCTTCGGCAAGCTTGCCTGTAATCCACTTGGGGTCGATCTTCATTCCAAGCTTTGTGGCGATAATTTTTAATTCGGCAATTGGCGTTAAAGCGGTAACGCTTCTACCAACTCCCTCAGAGATAGCGTCGTATAAGGATATTTCGCGCCAGCTGCCACCGAGATCGGCCTGGTGACCATCGTGGTGGGTTACTACGTGTGAGCCTGCAACTGCCATCGCAGCGTTTTGAACAAGCGTGCGGGTTAATTCAGCGATTGATTTCCAATCTCCATATGCCTGATAGCACTCAATCATTGCAAACTCTGGAGAGTGTGATGAATCAGCGCCCTCATTACGAAAGTTTCGGTTAATTTCAAAGACGCGCTCAATGCCACCGATAACACAGCGCTTTAAAAATAGTTCGGGGGCTATGCGTAGGTAGAGATCCATGTCGTAGGCGTTTGAGAAAGATCTAAATGGGCGCGCAATAGCGCCACCGTGCATTACTTGTAGCATCGGAGTTTCAACTTCAATGAAATCTGCCTTCGCAAAACTCTCGCGCAAAGAGGTCATAACCGTTGGCCTCAAGCGCGCATTAGCACGTGCTTCGGGGCGAACGATTAAATCTACGTATCGCATACGTACGCGGGTTTCTTCAGACATTGGCTTGTAATCATTTGGCAGTGGTCGCAGAGATTTAGCGGCTAACTTCCATGATGCGGCAAGGATTGAAAGCTCCCCGCGCTTTGAAGTAATGATCTCGCCAGTAACAGAGACGATGTCACCTAAATCGATATCTGATTTCCACGAGTCGATAGATTCTTGCCCGACTTTATCGAGTGAGAACATCGCTTGAAGCTCGGTACCATCTCCCTCGCGCAGCGTTGCAAAACAGAGTTTGCCAGTATCGCGCTTGAAGATAATGCGGCCCGTTAGGCTTTCAGTGATCCCAGTTGCAACGTCGATTGGCAACCCTGCATGCTGCTTACGTACCTCTAATAGAGATTTTGTACGGGGCACGGATACTGGATATGGATCTACTCCGCCTTCGATAAGGGCGGCCCGCTTTTCGCGGCGAATCCGCAACTGCTCAGGCAGATCCTCTTCGATGGCTGGGTTTTCATTACTCATAATGAGGTGGAGTCTAGCGACTCAGGCATTTCGTTCGTGAATTAAACGAAGGCCAATCAGCGTTAAATCCGGTTCGTGATCGGTAATCGTTTCCGAAATTCCGATAATTAAAGGCGCTAATCCGCCAGTGGCAATCACCTTTGGCTTACCTGAATATGACTCGGCTAGCTCGGCGGTGATGCGATCTACCAGGCCATCTACCTGGCCGGCAAAGCCAAAGATTGTGCCCGACTGCAACGCTTCAACAGTATTTTTTCCAATGACATTCTTGGGTCTGACTAACTCCACTTTGCGCAACTGTGCCGCGCGCGCAGCAAGTGCATCTACTGAAATCTCAATACCTGGGGCAAGTGCGCCTCCCAAGAACTCTCCTTTAGGGGATACAACATCTAGATTCGTCGATGTTCCGAAATCTACAACAATGGCTGGGCCACCAAATAATGTATGCGCAGCCAGGGTATTTACGATTCGATCGGCACCGATCTCTTTAGGGTTATCAACTAATAATGGAACGCCAGTCTTAATGCCAGGCTCAACAATCGTTGTGCGAACATCGCCGAAGTAATCTTCGATCATGCTCCTTAGTTCGCGCAGTGTGGCCGGCACGGTTGAGCAGATCGATAATCCCGTTACCGTGTAATCCTCAACTAATGAGCGGTACTGCAGCCATAATTCGTCGGCAGTACTGCGTGGATCGGTTTTAACCCGCCACGAGCGAATTAAATCATCGCCATCAAAGACGCCTAAAACAGTATTGGTATTACCTACATCGATTGTTAGCAGCATTAGGCACCCATTCGCATGTTATCTATCAAGCGCACGCCATCTATCCAACCGGCGATGATCGCACGCTTATGTTTTGTTGAATCAGTTGCAAGGGAAAAATCCTCTTCATTAACAATGACCGCATAGTCACATTCAAAGCCAGTATCAGTTGAAATCGTTGTATCGATAATCTCTTGCGCAATCGCAATTGTGGGCGCTAAGCGGGCCGCAGCCATTGCGCGATAAATCACATTTGCGCTTATTCGACCATGCTCGCTCAATCGCACGTTGCGAGAGGACAGGGCTAGTCCATCGTATGCGCGCACAGTAGGAACACCAATAATCTCTACGGCGCTCTTCATTGCGTGAATAATCTGCAGCTGTTGAAAATCTTTTTCGCCAAAGATTGCAGCCTCTGGCTTAACAATCTCAAATAAGCGATTAACAACAGTAACAACGCCATCAAAGTGTCCTGGGCGAGATGCGCCCTCATACAAATCCGCCATTGCTGAGGCCTTTAGTTTTTTAATCTCACATGGGTAAATCTCTTCGTAATCTGGCATCCAAATCTCTGTTGCACCGGCCAAAGTTGCCAACTGTATGTCGCGCTCGGGGCTGCGAGGATACTTCGCAATCTCGTCTTTGTTTTCAAACTGCAGTGGATTAATAAAAATACTAACTACAACCTCTTTACTCATGCTGCGCGCACGTTTAATCAACGCTTGGTGGCCCTTATGTAGGGCGCCCATCGTTGGAATTAATACGCTCATATGGCTCCAGTCCTTTCAGGTACCGGGCGAGGTGCAGCCAAGTTTACGCTCTTGTGGGCAATTGCGCCAAAAGCTGATCGATCCGTCCATGCGTGAGCAGCACCGCATCGGCGTCGATTTCATACCACGGCTCTAACACAAATCTGCGCGCGTGGGCACGTGGGTGTGGAAGCTCTAACTCAGCGCTCTTACTCAGCAGTGCGCCATATTGAATCAAATCTAAATCGATAGTGCGAGGACCCCAATGAACAAGGCGTTCGCGGCCCATGCTTTTTTCGATTCCTTGTAGCAATGAGAGTAAATCTAAGGCAGGCAGCTCGCTTTCAATAACACAGACTGCGTTTAAATAATCCGGTTGGACCGGTCCACCAATAGGAGCAGTTGTGTAATACGAAGAAACTGCAATCACTTCAGTTGATTCTTTCAAAAGCGCAATCGCGATATCTAAATTCTCGTGCGGATCCCCCATATTTGCACCAAGTGCGACTATGGCCTTCATCTTGTGCGGGTTATCTGCACCGCGATATCTTTAAACGATGCAGCAACCGGTGCCTGTGGTTTATGTACCGTGACTGTTACTGCATTAACTTTTGGATGAGCAGTTAGTATTTGCTCTGCAATGCGCCCTGCAAGCTTTTCGATGAGTGAAACGGGATTAGTTGTAATCGCGGCAACAACTAGATCAGTGATCTCAGCGTAGTTAACGGTGTCATCAATCGAATCGCTCAGTGATGCAGCACGTAGATCGACATCTAAAGTTAAATCAACGTAAAAATCCTGGCCGTTAGTGCGCTCGTGTTCGAGTAGGCCGTGATATCCAAAGCCATGAATACCTTCGAGTAGTATCTGATCACTCATGTCGACAACACATCTTTATGAGGCTTCACAGAGTGAACTCTAACTCCCCAAATACCAGATGTAGAGAGTCTTTTTGTTAGTGCAATGCTCGCAGCTTCGCGTCGATCAGGGCTATCGCCACCCAGAAAGCGCTTACGTGAACCACCGATTAGTACCGGATAGCCCAGGGCTACAAACTCATCGATCTGATCGATAATCGCCCAGTTATGGTCAGCATCTTTAGCAAAGCCAATACCTGGATCTATAATTAAATTCTCTTTAGTAATTCCTGCATCTCTTGCCGCAGAGATTCGCTCCTGGAGTTCGCAAATAACATCGCGTACAACATCATCATAAATCGCCCGCGAATTCATATCCTTTGACGCTCCACGCCAATGCATAGCGATATAAGGAGCCTTCAACTCGGCCGCTATTTTCAACATCAGAGGATCGGCTAATCCCCCGCTCACATCGTTAATAATCTGGGCGCCAGCATCAATTGCCGCAAGGGCAGTATCTGCCCGCATGGTGTCGATACTTATGCGCACGCCATCTTTAGCAAGCTCGCTAATCACTGGAATCACACGCGCGAGCTCTTCGGCCTCACTTACCCGCTCTGCACCAGGACGTGTTGATTCGCCACCGATATCGATGATGTCAACGCCCTCGGCGATCATTGCCCGGCCACGCTCTACCGCAGCTTCAAAAGAGTTATATCGCCCGCCGTCGGCAAATGAATCTGGAGTAAGGTTGAGAATCCCCATGACCAACATGGTTTTTACCGATGTGTAATAAGACTAATTGCTTCGGCGCGTGTGGATGCATTGAGCAACGCCCCGCGAACCGCACTTGTTGTAGTACGAGCCTGTGACTTCTTGACTCCACGCATCGACATACATAAATGCTCGCAGTCGATAATAACAATGACACCGAGTGGATCAAGGATTTCTACTAAGGCATCGGCAATTTGAGTAGTTAAACGCTCTTGTACTTGTGGGCGTTTGGCATAGACATCGACTAAGCGCACTAACTTTGAAAGCCCCGTAATTTTCCCACGAGGGATATATCCAATATGTGCAACGCCATGAAAAGGTGTTAAGTGATGTTCGCAGTGTGAAAAAATCTCAATATCTCGAACAATAACTAGCTCTTCATGACCGATATCAAATGTCGTTGTTAATACCTCTTCTGGCACCTGCCATAAACCTGCAAAATTTTCCTTCATCGCCCGAGCAACGCGTGCAGGTGTTTCTTTTAAGCCCTCACGATCTGGATCTTCACCGAGTGCTAATAAAAGCTCGCGCACTGCGCGTTCGGCCCGCTCTTGATCATAGGGAGCAGCCGCGTGGCCATTGGTGAGAGTGACTTTGCTAATTGTCATCCGTTGGCTTCTTACTACGAGTAGGTTTCTTCGCTTTTGTAACAACAACTCTCTCTGGCACATCAACCGGTGGCTGATCCGATGGAATACGAGTAATCGAACCAGTCCAGGCAGGACGTGCAGTCACGGATTTAACTTTCTTAAAGATCTTTGTAATCTCTTCCTTATTTAAAGTCTCTTTATCTAGGAGCTCTAGGACCATCTCGTCCAAGATTTTGCGGTTTGCAACCAAGATATCAAAGGCCTCCTGATGCGCGTTTTCAATGAGTTCACGGATCTCGAGATCGACAAGACCTGCGATGCTTTCAGAGTAATCGCGCTGGTGGCCATAGTCGCGCCCCATAAATGGTACATCACTATTTGCGCCCAATTTGATTGCACCGATCGCCTCGGTCATTCCATACTGTGTGACCATCGCCCGCGCTAGCGCCGTTGCCTTTTCAATATCATTTGAAGCACCCGTCGATGGATCATGGAAGATTAACTCTTCAGCTGCGCGGCCGCCCAGTGAATACGCTAACTGATCAAGTAGCTGATTGCGTGTAGTTGAATAACGATCTTCATCGGGAAGAATCATTGTGTAACCCAAAGCCCGACCACGCGGCATGATTGTAATTTTGTGAACTGGATCAGTATGAGGAAGTGCATGCGCAACAAGTGCGTGGCCAGCTTCGTGATAGGCCGTCACGCGTCGCTCGTCATCACTCATGATGCGCGATTTACGTTGTGGACCAGCCATTACGCGATCAATAGCCTCGTCGAGCTCACTATTTGAAATTGTTTTCTTTTCCTCGCGCGCAGTTAAAAGCGCGGCCTCGTTAAGAACATTTGCAAGATCGGCACCTGTAAAGCCCGGTGTGCGACGTGCATAATCAATTAGTTTTACATCATCACTTAGCGGCTTGCCCTCTGCATGAACTGCCAAAATCGCCTCGCGACCTTTAAGATCTGGGCGATCAACTGCAATCTGGCGATCAAAGCGGCCTGGGCGCAAGAGCGCTGGATCTAATACATCTGGACGGTTAGTCGCGGCGATAAGAATTACTTTTGTATTTTCTTCAAAGCCATCCATTTCAACTAAAAGTTGATTGAGTGTTTGTTCGCGCTCATCATGTCCACCACCCATTCCAGTACCGCGTTGGCGACCAACTGCATCTATCTCGTCAACGAAGACAATTGCTGGTGAGTTTTCCTTTGCCTGATTAAATAAATCGCGCACACGTGCTGCACCAACACCGACAAACATCTCAACAAAGTCTGATCCTGAGATCGAATAAAAAGGAACCCCTGCCTCACCGGCAACTGCACGGGCAAGAAGTGTCTTACCTGTTCCTGGAGGACCAAAGAGCAGAACACCCTTTGGAATCTTGGCGCCCAATGCACCGTACTTATCTGGATTAGCTAAGAAATCCTTAATCTCTTCGAGTTCGGCAATCGCTTCATCGACACCGGCCACATCTTTAAAGGTTGTCTTTGGTACATCGTTATTTTGGAGTTTTGCGCGGGATTTACCAAACTGAAAGACCTTGTTGCCGCCCTGAGCCTGGCTCATCATCCAGAAGAAAAGGAGGCCGATTAAGAGAAATGGGATTATTGAAAAGAGGAATGAGACGAGTAGTGATTGCGATGGAACACGCACGTTCCAACCCTTTGATGGCGGATTAGAGGTAAGTGCATCGACAATCGTTGGCTCTTGGCGAGCAACATAGGAGGCTTCTACCTTTGTTGCACCTTTAATTGCAGCGCCTGGCTTTAAAATCAAACGAAGCTTCTGCTCTTTATCTACAACTTCAGCCGAGTCGACGTTAGAGCGCGCAATAGCATCTAGGGCTTGAGATGTTTCAATCTGCGTATAACGGTTCCCGGCAGATGTAATCTGACCAAAGATAGAGACAGCAAAAATTGCAACGAGAATCCAAAAAAGTGGTCCGCGAAAGATTCGACCGACGCGAGTCGCTGGCTTTTTCGCTGCCGAGCTACCTGCAAAGCTCTTCTTTAAAGAGCTCCTCTTCGCCGCCTTCTTTACTGGCTTCTTCGCGTCAGACATCTTTTTCATTTCTCGTTTCTTAAGGCTTTAGGAGTACATGTGCTTAGCAAGCACAGCGATAAATGGAAGGTTGCGATATTTTTCATTAAAATCGAGGCCGTATCCAACGACGAAATCTGGTGGAATTTCAAAGCCAATGTATTTAACGTCGACCTTAACTTTGGCTGCATCTGACTTACGCACAATCGCAAGAATTTCAACACTGCTAGCACCACGCGATTCGAGGTTAGCCTTTAGCCATGAAAGCGTTAGACCTGAATCAACAATGTCTTCAATGATTAAAACATTGCGTCCAGTGATGTCGCGATCTAAATCTTTTAGGATTCGAACTACACCACTAGATTTTGTAGCAGAGCCATAGGAAGAAACGGCCATCCAATCCATGTCAACATGGCGCTGCAATGCCCGTGAAAGATCGGCCATCGCCATCACCGCACCTTTAAGTACGCCAATTAAAAGGAGATCTTTCCCTTCGTAATCTTTAGCAACGCGCGCAGCCAGCTCTTTAATTTTCGTTTGCAACTCTACTTCGCTCACAACAACGCGGTCGATCTCGTTTTCAACTCCAGCTAAATCCACGAAGGCTCCCTTGGGTTCAGTTACGTAAGAGCGAAAGTCTGCCCGAAAAACGCTCAACCTTCACACCACCGGGCAGGTGAGACGCCCCCTGCCCGCTCCACCCCGTAATTAAAGCCTCTACTGAGGCGAGATGCTCGGCTGAGATGGAGCCTGAAGGCGCCCCTGCGGCATAGATCGCGGCGCGAATAATGCGGCTGCGGATCGCCCGAGGCAGATGAAGGAGATGCTCGCACTCCAAATCAGCCAAATCTAAATCTCGAATCTCACGCTCTGCCCAGGTATCGAGGGCATTGGCGTCATGGCGCAGTAGCTCGGCGCTGCGCGCAAGGGCCTGTGAGATTCCTGGACCGATGGTTTTTTCAAGCGTTGGAATTGCATCTAAGCGCACACGCACGCGCGCAAATTGTGAGTCCATATTGTGTGGATCCTGCCAGGCATCTAAAGAAACCTCTTCGCAGAGTTTTTCAGTTTGTTCACGCGTGATAGAGAGTAAAGGACGAATATATTTTCCATGATGTGGCGCCATACCCGATAAAGAACGAGTGCCTGAACCTCGAGCTAATCCTAATAAAACAGTTTCAGCTTGATCATCGCGGGTATGTCCCAAGAAGATAGCAACTGCATTTAACTTATCGCCAACTGAATCTAGCGCTGCATATCGCGCCTTGCGTGCCGATGCTTCAAGCCCTTCCGTAATCTCAACACTGACCTTTGCAACTGTTGTTTCAATACCGAGTGATTTCATCTGCTCGACAACTATTGCCGCTTGAGTAGCAGATGCAGGCTGTAATTGATGATCAACTGTCACCGCATGTAGTTGAATCGCTAACTTTGGTGCCTCAAGTGAGAGGGCATATGCAAGTGCTAAAGAATCAGCGCCACCAGATACGGCGACACAAACGAGATCACCGGCCTCTAACTTTTCAAGCCATAGGCGAACTGCGTTGCGAATTGCCGGTGCAGTTGCGCTCATGCGATAAGACTAGACCCGACCACCAAATGGCATAAGACCCTTAACGCTATAAATACTTGAGTAGAGCAGCCCCTTATCTTTCGAGTTTGCCTCCCACATCATGCCGTTACCTGCATAAATCGATATGTGGTGAATCGTTGAGATGGTGCCCTTGTATGAGTAGAACAAGAGATCTCCAGGCACAAGGGCATTGAGTGAAACATGCTTGGTATAGCCTGAATACAGCGCTGAGTTAAGTCGATCCCAGTTTGGCCAACCAAGGCCGGCGTACTTATAAGCGGCATAAACAAGACCTGAGCAGTCAAAAGTATTTGGCCCTTGCGTCCCCCATACATATGGTTTACGAGCCAGAACTTGTTTCTTGGCAAACTCAACGGCCTTTAACCGTTGCGCCTCATCTGTTCGAATAGTTGATCGACCCTTGAATCCAATATCAGGCCAGATCTTTGCCTGTCCTGGAGTTTGCCCAGCTTGATTTGCTTGGGCCTCTTCTAAGAGTGCAAGTTGGCGCTGTTGCTCTAGCGTTGTTCGTACCTTGCGCGCGCTCAGCAAATCTTTCAT
>SHVG01000035.1 GCA_009691145.1 Candidatus Planktophila sp.
TGGCAGATATATCCAATAATCAAGGGTTTGAACTACATCCAAGGTTTGGACATAGAACTCGGATTCACTTACATAAGTGGGTTGTGAGGGACTTGAACCCCCGACCCAGGCATTAAGAGTGCCTTGCTCTACCAACTGAGCTAACAACCCGAAGCATCCAGGCGCCGGAAACGCTTGAATGCAGGGGGAAACCTATCAGCAATCAAGGCCTTGCTGTGCACCTGCGACCCCGCCAAAATTGAGATATGAGTCGCTGGAAAATAAGGGTTGCCCTAGCCCTGACATTGTTTCTGGGCGGACTTCCACAAGGCGCAGAAGCGGCGCAGCCAACGGTTGTAGATGTCATTGCACAGATGGCGGTTAAGGGACGAGCGGCCAAGACTGGATACACCCGCGATCAATTTGGCCCTGTATGGAAAGATGTTAATCACAATGGCTGTGATACCCGTAACGATATTCTCAATCGAGATCTGAGTTCCATAATCTACAAAGTTAGCTCGAAGGACTGTGTGATTTTATCTGGAATTTTACTCGATCCCTATTCGGGGGAGGTTATTGATTTTCTTAAGGGAGTGGCCACCAGCTCTGATGTTCAGATTGATCACGTAGTGGCACTATCGAATGCCTGGCAAACAGGGGCCTTTAAATTAACTCTGGAAAAGCGCACAGCCTTTGCAAATGATCCATTGAATTTATTGGCCGTCAAGGGACGCTTGAATTCGCAGAAGGGCGATGGTGATGCAGCAACCTGGCTGCCTCCACTAAAGAGTTATCGCTGCACTTATGTTGCTAGGCAGGTGGCCGTTAAATATAAATATGGTTTGTGGTTAACAGCGCCTGAAAAAGCTGCGATTTTAAAACTACTTCAACCCTGCCCAGGGCAGCTAATACCTGCAGGCTAAAGCGTGTCGTTGCCGCGCTCGCCAGTGCGAACTCGAACAACAGTTTCAACTGGAGTAACCCAGATTTTTCCATCACCGATTGATCCACTATTTGCTGTGTCAACGCCGTAGTCATAGGGATAGCGTGTTGATGTAAAGAGCATGCGATCTAAGCCGATCTCACCGGTGATGTGATCGACTTCGTATTTGTTGCAGCTGCCGGCTGGGCTTCCTGTTATGAGTTACTGCAAAACTTGGGGTGAACGACGGGGCTCGAACCCGCGACATCCCGGACCACAACCGGGTGCTCTACCAGCTGAGCTACGTCCACCATGAGTGGCACAGTCTACCTTCTACTCCGGCTGCGGCGGGACGAAGACTGCGCTGCGGTAATACGCTAATTCGGCGATTGAATCTTTAATGTCGCCAAGGGCGCGGTGATTGCCAGTCTTTGCAGGGGCTGCAAAGTAGGCCTTGGGATACCAGCGGCGCGCTAACTCTTTGATGGATGAGACATCGATTGTTCGATAGTGCAGGAACTCATTTAAGGCCGGCATATCGCGTGCGATGAATGTGCGATCGATTCCGACAGAGTTGCCAGCCAGTGGAGATTTGCCGGGTTGTAATCGGCACTCCAGTAAATAAGCAATTACTTTCAACTCAGCTTCAACAACTGAAATACCGTTAGGGATCTCAGTGATTAATCCCGATGTTGTGTGCATCGCGGTGACGAACTCGTTCATGCCAGCTAGATCATCGGCGCTCGCGCCGATGACTACATCCACGCCCTCACCGATTACGTTTAACTCAGAGTCGGTTACAAGGACGGCGATTTCGACTAGGACATCCTTGTCAAGGCAGAGCCCAGTCATCTCGCAGTCGATCCATATTAGGTTCGGTTGCTCATTGGCCATGCGCGCCTGGCAGGAATCGAACCTGCGACAACCCGCTTAGAAGGCGGGTACTCTATCCGACTGAGCTACAGGCGCCTGTAGGGTCGAGGATGCTAAGTCTACCGACACATAACGATAAGGTTTCCTCTCATGGCTGAGTTCATTTATACGATGAAAAAGGCGCGTAAAGCGCATGGTGAGAAAGTTATTCTCGACGATGTCACCTTGATGTTTTACCCCGGCGCCAAGATCGGTGTGGTCGGCCCCAACGGTGCCGGTAAGTCCACGGTCCTACAAATCATGGCCGGATTGCAGCAGCCATCTAATGGCGAGGCCTATCTAACCCCTGGTTTTTCAGTTGGAATTTTGATGCAGGAGCCGGTCTTAAATGAGAGCAAAAATGTAATTGATAACGTTAAAGAGGCAGTTGCCGAAACCGTTGCGATGCTCGATCGCTTTAATGCAATCAGCGAAGAGCTCGGCAATCCCGATGCCGATTACGACAAGTTATTGGCCGAAATGGGCGATCTGCAGGAAAAATTAGATCACCGCAACGCCTGGGAGCTCGATTCACAACTTGAGCAAGCGATGGATGCCCTGCGCTGTCCACCACCTGATGCCGATGTCTCAGTCTTATCTGGCGGAGAAAAGCGACGAGTCGCTCTGTGTAAATTGCTTTTACAGGCCCCAGATCTTTTGCTCCTGGATGAGCCCACTAACCACTTAGATGCCGAATCTGTTTTGTGGCTAGAACAACATTTAAATAAATATGTTGGCGCAGTTGTTGCGATTACTCACGATAGATATTTCTTGGACAATGTGGCCCAATGGATTCTCGAGCTCGATCGCGGTCGTGCATATCCATATGAAGGTAACTACACAACATATCTAGAGACTAAATCTGCCCGACTCAAGGTTGAGGGCCAGAAAGATGCCAAGCGAGTAAAGCGTTTAACTGAAGAGCTCGAGTGGGTCCGACAAAATGCTAAGGGACGCCAAGTTAAATCTAAGGCCCGTCTTGCACGTTATGAGGAAATGGCGGCAGAGGCCGACAAGATGCGCAAACTCGACTTTGAAGAGATTCAGATTCCACCTGGGCCGCGCCTTGGCAACGTTGTTATCGAAGTCGATCATTTGACTAAGGGCTTCGGCGATCGCGTTCTGATCGATGATCTCTCCTTTACTCTGCCCCGCAACGGAATCGTTGGCGTTATCGGCCCTAACGGCGCCGGAAAAACCACGCTCTTTAAAATAATTTTAGGTCTTGAAACTCCCGACTCTGGAAATGTAAAGATCGGTGAGACGGTAAAGATTTCATACGTCGATCAGTCACGTGGTGGCATCGACCCTAAGAAATCTCTCTGGGAGGTCGTCTCCGATGGTCTTGATTTTATTAAAGTCGGAATGGTTGAAATGCCATCGCGGGCATACGTATCCTGCTTTGGTTTTAAAGGCCCAGATCAACAAAAACCTGCCGGTATCTTGTCGGGTGGAGAGCGCAACCGCCTGAACTTAGCGCTCACACTTAAGCAGGGCGGCAACTTACTTCTCCTGGATGAGCCAACAAATGACTTAGATGTTGAGACTCTAGGATCACTTGAAAACGCATTACTTGAATTTCCAGGCTGCGCCGTTGTGATCTCTCACGATCGGTGGTTTCTTGACCGCGTAGCAACCCACATCTTGGCCTACGAGGGTGATTCAAAGTGGTTCTGGTTTGAAGGCAACTTCGAATCTTATGAAGAGAATAAAATCCAACGCTTAGGTGCCGACGCCGCGCGTCCTCACCGTGTTACCTATAGAAAGCTAACCCGATAAATGAAATTTACCAATAAGCAGTATGTGCGCTGGGATGATTTAGATGCAATGGGCCACGTTAACCATGCAAAATATCTAACTTTTGCGCAAGAGGCCCGTTTTGCGATGTTAGGGATATTTGACATGGTTGTAGCTCGGGCAGAGGCAGATTACAAAGCGCCAATCGCCGAGGGCAACATCTTTATCGATGTGAGCATGTGGGTTGAATCTATTGGTACCTCATCATTTATCTTGGTCTACGAGGTTTCAAATAACGGAGTTCTGTGCTCGCGCATTAAGACAGTGCAGGTATCGGTTACCGAAGATACAAAGAGTTCTCGTCCGCTTAGCGAGCTTCAGCGGGAAGTATTAAGCAAATACCTAGAGTCGCAATAATGATCTCGAAGCTAGCATCGCGCGCCGAGCGGCCATGGTGGAGAGATGCCGTTACCTATCAGATTTACCCTCGCTCATTCGCCGATTCAAATGGCGATGGTATTGGTGATGTTGAAGGTATTTGCTCCCGCCGATCGCTGCCTGGATTCGATTGATTAGCTAATGCCAAATACCCAACTGCAGCGCCGAGTTGTCCGCACCCTTGCAAGTGCGCAGGTTCTAAATGGTGTTGGAGTCGCCGGCACGGTTGCAGCGGGCTCGTTGTTAGTTTCATCGATTACCGACTCTGAAACTTTGGCAGGTCTTGCACAGACGAGTTCGGTACTTGGCGCAGCGGCTCTTGCACTGCCTTTAGCGCGTTTAACTGCGCGCGGAGGACGTCGCTTAGCTTTATCTGTTGGCTATATCTCTGGGGTTATCGGATCTATCTTTGCAATCCTGGGCGGAGCACACCGTAATTTATTTTTTATGTTGTTTGGAACCTTCCTTGTTGGCGCTGCATCGGCTGCGGGATACCAAGCCCGTTTTGCTGCAATTGATTTAGCAACAAATGAAACACGCGCTAAACAGTTATCTTTTGTTGTGTGGGGCTCAACAATCGGGGCGGTCGCCGGACCAAACCTGATGGACCCGGCCGGCAATGTAGCTGAGCTCTTTAGCTTGCCCCGCTTAGTTGGTCCTTATTTACTATCGGCTGCAACACTATTTCTAGCAACGGTAGTTATTTTTATTTTCCTGCGCCCTGATCCTTATTTAACAGCGGAAAAACAGGCCAACGTTGTGCAACATAAGGGATCGACTAAGGCTGCGCTCTCACATATCGGCTCTAACCCCAAGGCGCTCTTTGCAATATCGGCAATTGCTATTGGCCATGTTGCAATGGTCTCAGTAATGGTTATGACGCCCATTCACATGAAACACGTTGATGTCTCATTACGTATTATTGGTTTTGTAATTAGTGTGCATGTACTGGGTATGTATGCATTTTCACCGATTATTGGTTCGCTGAGCGATCGCTTAGGACGAGTGCGTGTTATTGAGATAGGTCTAGTAATTCTTTTAGCATCAACAATCGTTGCCGGTACCGCTGCAGCCGATAATGCAACCCAGTTAGGAATAGGTCTGTTCTTACTGGGCTTAGGGTGGTCGTGTACGCTGATTGCAGGATCTGCCTTTTTATCAGAGTCGGTCTCACTTGAAATGCGGCCAGCATCACAGGGTGCCAGCGATTTAGTAATGAACTTATCAGGAGCTGGTGGCGGCGCATTAGCTGGCCTCATTATCGGAACACTCAGTTATGGCTGGCTCTGTCTATTTGCTGCGATTCCTGTACTTGTTTTAGGTTTAATTTCGATGAGAACTGGAAGAATGATGTCTCGTGGCTACTAAAACAAAGCTGCATCCAGCATGGATTGCCGCGATTGTCACTTTCTTTACCCTTGTTGCAACTGCAGGATTTAGATCAGCGCCCTCGGTTTTAATCGTTCCGCTTGAAGATGCCTTTGGTTGGAATCGCGAAGAGATATCCCTAGCCATCTCAGTCAATGTTTTGTTATACGGTTTAACCGCCCCCTTTGCTGCAGCGTTGATGGAGCGCTTTACTGTGCGCAAAGTTATTATGGGCGCGCTCGCAACAGTTAGTATCGGAGCCTTTCTAACAACACAGATACATGCCCCATGGCAGCTAGTTGCAACATGGGGTGTAATCGTTGGTATTGGCACAGGTTCAATGGCACTGGTCTTTGCTGCAACCGTTGCACATCGCTGGTTCGTTGCGCGCAGAGGTTTAGTAATCGGTGGCTTAACCGCAGCCGGTGCTGCAGGACAGTTAATTTTCCTGCCTGGGCTCACTCATCTATCCGAGCTCCATGGCTGGGAATCCATTGGTTTAACAATTGGCTGTGCTTCGCTATTTATGGTTCCGATGATTTATCTATTCCTTCGCGAAAAGCCCGCCGATCTTGGCCTGTTGCCTTATGGTGCACCCGATGACTGGAAGCCGCCAGTGAAATCTGGAATGAACGCAGCAAAGTTAGCGCTAGTGACTTTAAGACAGGCCAGCGCACATAGAGATTTTTGGTACCTAACGGGATCATTTTTTGTCTGTGGTTTATCAACCAGCGGATTAATAGGAACGCATTTTATTCCCGCCGCCCATGACCATGGAATGGGCCAAGTAATGGCGGCAAGCTTGTTAGCACTGGTTGGCGTCTTCGATGTGATCGGTACTTTATTTTCCGGATGGTTAACCGATAAATACGATCCCCGCAAGCTGTTGTTCTTCTACTATGCATTTCGTGGCTTGTCTCTGTTTTTACTTCCATCGATTCTATTTTCAACAATGCATACTTCGACCTTAGTTTTTATCATTTTTTACGGTCTCGACTGGGTAGCAACAGTGCCACCAACTGTTATGTTGTGCCGCGCAGTGCTTGGACCTGATCGTGGAACCGTTATTTATGGATGGGTATTTGCAGCCCATCAAATAGGTGGCTCAATTGCCGCACTAGGGGCTGCCATTGTCCGAGTTAAATTTGGAGATTACGCCGCAGCGTTTTATGTGAGTGGCGGCCTTTGTTTAATAACGAGCTACTTTGTTTTGCAGATTGCAAAGGGCAAGGAGACCGCTAGTCTTAAGGTATGAGTAGTTTTTACGAAAAAGTAGGTGGCAAAAAGTTCTTTGCTGATCTGGTTTCGCAGTTTTACGCCCACGTTGCAACTGATCCAATCTTGCGCCCGATCTATCCAGATAGTGATTTGAAAGGCGCCGCCGAACGTCTGCAGATGTTTTTAGAGCAGTACTGGGGCGGACCAACAACGTATCAAGAAAACCGTGGGCATCCGCGGCTTCGAATGCGCCATGCTGGATTTCACATCAACGGCCCAGCTCGCGATGCCTGGCTTAAGGCGATGAATGCCGCAATTGAGGGAATTGAAATGGATGCAGAGCTCAAGGCAGAGTTGTGGAGTTACATTGAGATGGCCGCGAATTCGATGGTTAATCAACCAGATTGAGATCGGTTTCCAACCTTTAGAATCTCGCCGTTACGCAAATACCAGAGTGTGCCTGTTTTATCGCGCACGGTTGTGACACGTAGGCCGACTTTTTCGACAACGCCTTGAATATCGAGAACATCGACGCTATCGCCAACACCATACTGATCTTCAACTAACATAAAGATTCCAGATAAAATATCGCGCACAAGTGTTTGTGCGCCAAGGCCGAGAGCTACACCTAAGATGCCGGCCGATGCGATGAGTGGTCCTAAGTTAAAACCAAACTCGCCAAGCACCATTCCAGTTGCAACAATCCACACCACTGATTTCAAAGTTGCAGCAAGAACACCCCCGATTGTGCGAGCGCGCTCTTTTTGTCGGGTAACAATATTGCGCGGTCCTGGTACTAGATCGGCCGTGGCCAAACGGTTCATGGCCCGGTGAATGGCCCGGCTGCCAAATCGCTGAGCCACGATGGCCGTTAAAAGGATGATGAGAATTCGAAGGGGTGTTCCGCTGAGCCAATCGATGATATTTCGCGCTGAATCGTTCATAGGGCTATGACTGTAGCCAAATCTTTACCTAAATACCGCTTTGAAATACGGCACGAAGCCGTGTTGTGAGGCAAGATAACCCAATCGGCGCAGGCCATGCGCCAGATCGGGAGCGATTGATGTCGCGCACACTAGTTCTCAACGCCACCTACGAACCGCTGGGTGTCATATCAGAGCGCCGTGCCCTGATCCTGGTCCTTAACTATCGCGCCACAATGATTGAAGAGTCTGGCGACGTTGTGCATTTTTCTGGCGGTCAATTAGATCTGCCATCTGTGATTCGATTAAATAAATTTGTTCGCATTCCTTATCGACATGCAGTGCCGTTATCGAGGCGTGCTATTTTTGCCCGTGATGGTGGGCGATGTGTGTACTGCACCGCACCTGCAACCTCGATCGATCACGTGATTCCACGAAGCCGTGGCGGCGCTCACATTTGGGAGAACGTTGTATCTGCCTGCCACAAGTGCAATCACCTAAAGGCCGATAAGAATCTTAAAGAGATTGGTTGGCGTCTGCGTCAGCTGCCACGCGAGCCTGTAGGGGCTGCATGGAGAATCCTTAGCACTGGTCGCACCGATGGTCGATGGTTGCAGTACTTACGGCCATTCGGTGTGGCAGCGGCAACTGCTTAAGTAAATTATACTCAAGCCATGCATTTAATCATGAGCGCCGTTGAAGATGGCACCGTGGCAGGCCCAGGCCTACGCGCAATCGAAACCGTTATTGCCTTTCTAGTAATCCCAGTTGTAATATTTCTCGTGATCGCTGGTTTGTCCTGGGTTGCATCTGCACCCCGTAAGAGAAAAACACAGTCCTCTATTACTTCGATTCATTAACTGCGCTCTGAACCTTCAAGGCGCGCACTAATCCATCTCGAGCTTCAACGACTAACTTACGCAATACCGCTGGAGAATCCTTGCCAGTTGTATCAAGCCAGGTTGCCGTCTTATCGATAGTTGATTGAGAAAGAATCCACGTTGGATAGAGGCCAGAGACAATCTTGGCGGCGCCTTCATAAGATTTTGCATCCCAGACGGCGATGATTGCATCAAAGTAGCGATCGACATAGTTAGCTAAAAGTGCTCGCTGAATTGGGCGCTGGAAACCGAGAACAAGGGCCGACCTAACCGATGTCTGAATATCTTCATTTACAATTTTGTTCCAGGCATAATCCTTGGCCTCTTGAGTTGGAGCTGCAGCGAGTGCAGTTTCGTAGAAACAGTTGCCACTGGTGGTGTTGTCTTTAGCTAATTCGGCATCCAGCTCGGCCTTAGTAATTGCAGCTCGCTCAGATAGAGCAATCATAAAGAACCACCGTTGGTCGGAATCGACGATTAAGCCAGGTGCAGAGCCATTGAGCAGGCCGCGCACTGATTGAATATGTGCGGGAGTAACTGCATTTTGCGCAAATGCGCGGGCAAATAAGAGTTGGAGATCACTGCCAGGGGCTGCGCTCTTTGTTAGTGCCTCCAACCCATTAGCAAGCCTCATACGCATCTCATTGCGTGCGGCATCAGTGCTGTATGCCTCAACCGATGTGTACATCTGTGACAAGGTAATACTGACAACGGCGTCATCGCTTTCACCCGGCAACCCTGCAAAGGCGATGTCGAGAAAGTCTTGGGATGAGATTTCACCATCGCGATGCATATCCCAAACGGCGGCCCAGCAGAGCGCGCGCGTGAGTGGATCGGTGATATTTCCAAGGTGTGTAGTCAAGGTCTTTAATGAGCGCGGATCAAAGCGCAGCTTTGCATATGAAAAATCGCGATCATTGATAAGTAACAGATCGGCAGTCTTTTGACCTGATAGCTCTGGCACAACGGTCAGCGCACCGGCAACATCGAGTTCGATCGATGTACGCAATTTAATTGCATCGCCATCGATGTCATAGAGCCCAACGGCCAAACGGTGTGGTCGAAGCTCTGTCGAGCCGACTGGAACTGATGGAGCCTCCTGTTTAATGGCAACAGATACATAGCTCTGGCCATCGATAACAAGTGCTGGGCGAAGGCTGTTCACACCTGCAGTCTGTAGCCATGTTGCCGCCCAGGAATCTAATGATCTGCCGCTTGTTTTCTCTAACTGATCAAAGAGATCTTTAAGCGTTGTATTACCCCAAGCATGATGTGCAAAGTATTTCTGCAGAGCTGCGATGAAGTTTTCACGCCCAACGTGTGCAACTAACTGTTGTAAGACGGATGCACCCTTGGCATAGGTAATTCCATCGAAGTTAGCGTTAACGGCTTCGATATCGACCATATCGGCAACGATGGGGTGAGTAGAAGAGAGTTGATCTTGGCGGTATGCCCAGTTCTTTCTCTCGCTATTAAAGCCGGCCCAGCCACCTTTAAATCGCGTGCCTTCAACCATTGCAAGATATGCCATGAATTCGGCAAATGATTCGTTAAGCCACAAATCATCCCACCACGACATCGTGACAAGATTTCCAAACCACATATGTGCCATTTCATGCAAAATGACGATTGCGCGAGACATATACATCTTCTCTGGCATATGACTGCGAAATACTAATAACTCTTCACGAAAAGTGACTGCACCTGCATTTTCCATAGCACCAAAGTTGAAGTCAACAACGGCGATCTGGTCATATTTATCGAATGGGTAGACAAGACCGAAAGTCTTTTCAAAGTAATCAAAGCCCTGTTTAGTGAGTAAGAAAATATCCTCTGGGTCTAAATACTGCGCCATTGATTTACGGCAGTAGATTCCAAGTGGAACTTCCTTGCCCCCATTATAAACATCGTGAACATGTGAATAAGGACCAGCGATTAGCACCGCTAAATACATTGGAATGCGGGGAGTCGTTGTGAACTTCCAGAGCGTTTTCTTGCCAACACTTTCCTTGGAGGCAACAGGGTTATTTGAAATCGCTTCCCAGTGTCCTGGAGTTGTCACGGCAAAAGTAAATGTTGCCTTAAGCGATGGCTGATCAAAGCAGGCAAACATATGGCGGATATATGCCGTTTCTCCCTGGGAGTAGAGGTAGACCTCGTCATCTGATGGATCAACCGAGCGCTGTAGACCTTCGCCAGATTTTGAGTAGATACCCTCAATCTCGATAACTAAATGATTCTCGGCGCTCAAGTTTGTTAAGAAGATTGATTGGCCATCGAAGTTCGATGTATCAACGGTTAGATTATTAAGCGTTGCAGATATTACGCGGCGACCGCATGCATCAATAAAAGTTGAATAACCAGGAGTAGTGCAGGAAAAGTTGACTTCTGACTTTGAATAGAAGGTATCGGCACCTGTTGTGACATCGAGGGTGATGTTATAGCTTTCAACGCTTAAGTGAGCCGCCCGCTCTGCAGCCTCGATACGCGAGATATTAGCTCCTGGCACTTAATGCTCCTTTTGTAGGTATCAATCCAACCATGTCATTCTTATCTCATGGAACGCCCCTCAATTCGCAGCTACAGCATCCGCGGTAGCCGAATCACTGCGGCCCAGCGTGCGGCAAAGCGTTTATTGCAGGAGCTCCATGGAATTCCAGTTGAGAACAAGAAGTTAGATCTGCGGGCAATATTTCCCACGGCTGAAAAAATCATTATGGAGATCGGCTTTGGAATGGGTGAGGCCACCGCCATTATGGCGATTAATTCCCCCCAGAACGCCTACGTTGCCGTTGATCTTCACCCGCCAGGAATCGGCAAGTTGTTATCGCGTATCCAAGAGGCGGGCATCACTAACATCAAAGTTATCGAAGATGATGTCCATGTTGTCCTGCCCTACATGATTGAGGATGAAAGCCTCGATGGTGTGCATCTGTATTTTCCGGATCCTTGGCCAAAATCTAAGCACCATAAACGCCGAATTATTACGCCGGCTTTTCTTCAACTAGTTGCATCGAAGTTAAAGCCCGGTGGTTATTTTCACTTAGCCACCGATTGGTCTCCATATGCCCAAGCGATGCAGCTTGTCTTTAGTACATCAATGCAATTTAGCGGGGGAGTAATTGATAAATCCGATTGGCGGCCAGTGACGCGTTTTGAAGGCCAAGGCATCGATAAAGATCACCGAGTTACTGACCTGCTCTATCTTCGTATTTAGAGATCTTGTTAATGCGTCGGATGTGGCGCTCGTCATTGGTGAAGGCTGTCTCAATAAAGGCATCGATAATCGCTATGCACTCCTTGATTGAGTGCATGCGTCCGCCAATTCCAACAACGTTTGCATTGTTGTGCTCTTTAGCTAACTTAGCTGTTTCAATACTCCAGGCAAGGGCCGCGCGTACTCCTTTGACTTTATTAGCTGCGATTTGCTCGCCATTTCCAGAGCTGCCTAAAACGATTCCAAGTGAGCCTGGATCGGCAACGGTTGCAACGGCGGCCGGGATACAAAAATCTGGGTAATCATCCAGGGCCTCATATTCATGGGGGCCGTGGTCTGTGACGGTGTGACCCTTTGATTGCAGATATTTAACCAGTGCGCCCTTGAGTTCTAACCCTGCATGGTCGCTACCGATATGAATTCTCATATA
>SHVG01000036.1 GCA_009691145.1 Candidatus Planktophila sp.
TGGATCTGTGCCGACAACGTATAGCTCGCCCACGGGTGCTTGATTGACTAAGCCATGGTGAATCTTGGTCCAGCAGGTTCCGATGAGCTCTCCACCCTCAACTGCCAAGAAAAAACCTTTGGGATCAAACCAAGGCTCGAGCATTCTGTTCTCTAGATCCTGGATGACCCAGTTACCTTGATTGGGATGGTTAATAAATATTGCGTTGTTGAGATCTAACCAGGCCTGCTTATCTGTGGCGGGATTAAAAGATTTGATCGTGAAGCCATGATCGGTATCAGGTATTCGCCCTTGTAGGCTTCGGTGAATCTTTAAAATATGGCGCATGGCTAGAGGCGTTCGCTAATGGAGCTCTCTTTGCCACCATGTGGCATCGTGAATCGATAACCAACGTTACGAACGGTTCCAATAATCGCCTCAAACTCAGGGCCAAGCTTTGAGCGCAAGCGGCGGATATGAACATCTACCGTGCGCGTGCCACCGAAGTAGTCATAGCCCCAGATCTCTTGCAATAACTGCGCGCGAGTAAAGACACGGCCTGGGTGTTGGGCTAAGTACTTGAGTAGTTCAAACTCTTTAAATGTTAAATCTAGGACATTGCCCTTAAGGCGTGCGGTGTAACTCGATTCATCGATCACAACATCGCCGGTGCGGATTTCGCCAGAGTGTGGCCCACTCTGTGCCATTACGGCATGGTGTTTGCCAACTGCGATACGGATACGTGCATCGACTTCGGCGGGCCCTGATGTATCGAGCATGACATCATTGATTCCCCAGTCGGCACTTACCGCCGATAGCCCGCCCTCAGTTGCAATAACAATGATGGGACAGCCAAGACCGGTAGTTGTTAATAAACGTGCAAGTGACTTTGCTGCAGGCAGATCGCGGCGTGCATCGATGAGGATTACATCAACATCTGGAACATCGACTAAGACACTTGCCTCGGCCGGCAAGATGCGAACCTGGTGGGCGAGTAAAGCAAGTGCCGGCAGAACTTCCGCGCTCGCCAGATGAGTGTTTGTAAGTAGCAACACTTTGGCCATTGAGCAAGTCTACCCGCAGGCAAAGCCGCTCACTATCTGCATAGTCAGGCCTGAATGGGCCCTGGCACCGCGAAATCCTTAATGACCTAGAATTAGGCCATGACTGGTACGAATGAACTTCGCGACAAGGGATTGCGCCTTACGCCTCAACGCGAACTCGTTCTATCTGCAGTGCGCGAACTCGGGCACTCAACCCCAGAGGAGATCGCTGAAAAAGTTCGTCTTACCCATCCTGGTATCAATCTCTCAACGGTCTATCGCAACCTTGAAACCCTAGAAAACGTTGGCTTGGTACTGCACACTCATCTTGGACATGGTGGGGCTACCTATCACGCCGCTGAAGAGCTAACGCATCTACATCTTGTCTGCGCAAAGTGTGGATCAATTGGTGATGCACCGATCGATGCTGCAGCAAACTTTGTTAACGTACTAGCCGATGACTACGGCTTTAAAACCGATGTCACACACTTTGCAATCTACGGAACCTGTGGGGCTTGTCAATGAGTGCTGTAATCGTGGAAGCCGGGGTTGATAAAGGCGCTATCTGGCACTTTGGCGAACCCGTTAAAGAGCAGCGCGCATTAGAGGCAGGTACTGCTTGGGCCGATCTCTCACATCTACAGATTATTGCCGTGAGTGGCGAAGATCGCTTGAAGTGGTTACATGATTTAACCACCCAGTTCCTTACCGATTTAGGTGCTGGTATCTGGAAGTCAGCGATGATTCTAGATCCACATGGTCATATCGAGTATCAATTTAATGTAGTTGATGACGGCGCAACGACATGGTTGGTTTTAGATCCAGGGTATTTAGATACTCTGCTTGCATATTTAACAAAGATGAAGTTTATGTTGCGCGTCGATGTGCGCGATGCAACGGACCAGTATGCGGTACTGCGTGCACCAGGTGCCACAACCGATATCGGTGGGCCATTTGCACTTGTGCCGCGCGCCGAAGTAGCACAGACAAGTACAGCCTTTAACGCAGTTGCAACACAGATTGGCACGTGGGCGATCGATGCTCAGCGTGTAGCCGCGCATCGCCCACGCATTGGTTTTGAGACCGATCACAAATCACTCCCCAATGAGATCGGTGTGTTAAACGGTGCGGTGCATATGAATAAAGGCTGTTATCGCGGGCAAGAGACCGTGGCTAAGATTTTTAACTTAGGCAACCCTCCGCGGCGTTTGGTGATGTTACATCTGGATGGAAGCGATGTAGGTTTTCCGCCGCAGGGCACAAAGGTTGAAAACGATGGAGTAGTAGTTGGTTTTATCGGCACCGTTGCGCGCCATCACGAACTCGGCACAATCGCCCTTGCAATCGTGAAGCGTAATACTCCAACTGATGCAACCCTTACAATTGATGGGATTCCCGCCTCGCAGCAGGTGATTGTTTAACCGCTATTGTTTGCCTATGGCGTTGTTCACCTCAATAATCCTTGGCATCGCAGCTATTGCGCTGGGTATCGCACTCATTGTCTATGCATTCCGCGGCCGCCAATCACAGGCCAGACGCTCACCGCGATTTAGAGGAGGCCCATAAATGGTTTTTACGATTCCTGAGGGCCTGCATGCAGATTTAAATCCACTGGCGTGGATGGTCGCTACGTGGAGAGGCAAGGGCAGGGGCGAGTATCCCAATATTGAGCCCTTCGAATTTGCACAAGAGGTCGTCTTTAACCACGATGGCCGCCCATTTCTTACCTACTACTCGCGCTCGTGGATCTTAGATAAAGAGGGAGAAATCCTGCGCCCAGGTGGCTCTGAAACTGGCTTCTGGCGCGTGAAGCCACATAATGTTTTAGAGGTTGTGATCTCACACAACACTGGAATATCTGAGGGCTGGCTTGGAACATTTGATGGTCCAAAGATTCAATTAGTTTTAGATCGAGGGTATTCAGCGCCAACTGCAAAGATTGTTACTGCAGGGGTTCGTTTATACGGTCTTGTCGCCAGCGAACTTTTCTTTGCATACGACATGGCCGCAGAGGGACAAGAGCTACAGGCACATATCTGGTCATCACTTGAACGTCAGAGCGGCTAAGTAATGCTCGGGGAGATCCTGGCTGAAGTAGTTCGAAGCGGAGTTGTTGAATCCGTTCATGCTGGTCACTTTGTTGCACTCAATAGCGATGGTTCGATCCTGGCACAAAAGGGCGATCCCACACTATCTATGTATCCGCGCTCATCGCTTAAATCAATTCAAGCATCGGCGATGGTCCGTGCAGGATTAGATATTGAACCGCGCTTACTCGCACTTGTCTGCGCAAGCCATGCAGGTACGAAGATGCATCAAGATGGAGTGTTAGAAATATTGGCACAGGCCGGCTTAGATGCATCGGCCTTGATGTGTGTTATTGATCGTCCGTTAGATGATTCTCTTCATCGCAGCGCCGAACCAACACGCCTTGCCATGAACTGCAGCGGCAAACACGCGGGTATGATTCTGACCTGCCATATCAACGACTGGCCCATCGATTCTTATCTCGATCCATCACACCCACTGCAGATTGCGATTGCAGCTGAAGTCGAAGCGATGAGTGGTGAAAAGATCTCTCGTGTAAGCGTTGATGGCTGCGGTGCACCGTTGTTTATGTTTTCACTTCTTGGTTTAGCTAGAGCGATACGAGCGCTAACTATTTCAACGGATTATGTTCATCAAAGCGTTGCCCAAGCCTGTCGCGATAACCCAGAGATGGTTTCGGGCCCGGGCCGACTTGCAACACGAATGATGCAGAGTGTTCCTGGACTCTTTATGAAAGATGGCGCAGAGGCCGTTAACGTTGCATCTCTTGCCGATGGTCGCACATTTGCATTAAAGATCAGCGATGGAAATGCACGGGCTACTCCAGCCGTGACGCAGGCTATCTTGAAGTTATTGGGCGTTGATACGCATGAAACACCTGAGCCCGTGAATGGGGGAGGCAAGAAAATAGGCTCCATTCGCGCAACCTTCTAACAAGTCGTACCCTTGTTCAATGAACGGCCGCATTGCAACCCTAATGGTGCATACATCCCCGATGGATCAGCCAGGTATTGGCGATGCCGGCGGCATGAATATCTATGTTCTCGAATCGGCACAGCGCATGGCGGCGATGGGTGTTGAGGTCGACATCTTTACGCGCCGTACTGAAAGTGCATCCCCAGAGATTATTGAAATCTCTCAAGGTGTTCGCCTTCGACACTTTGATTGCGGTCATGGCCACTTAACTAAAGAGCAGTTGCCAATGCATATTCTGGGACTCTCTAAAGAGTTTCTGAGCATTATCAAGGATGAAAAATACGATGCGATTCATTCGCATTATTGGATCTCAGGAAAGGTTGCCATGCCTGCAGCTGCACAGCTGCGCATTCCTTTGATTCACACCATGCACACAATGGCCCGCGTTAAGAATTTAAATCTTGCAGAGGGTGAAAGCCCCGAGCCAATGATTCGGGTGCAAGGTGAGACACAGGTAGCGGCAGCGGCGCAGGCCTTGATCGCCAACACTGACTCAGAAGCGGCCAATCTTGTCTCACTCTATGATGCCTGCCCCGACACGGTCCACGTTGTTAACCCCGGGGTTGATTTATATACATTCACTCCAGGCAAAGGTCGCAAGGCCGCACGCGAATACATCGGTACTCCCGCTAATGCACTTGTTGTGACTTTTGTTGGCCGTATTCAGCCACACAAAGGCCCAGAAGTATTAATCCACGCAGTCTCAGAGCTTGTAAAGCACTCACCGCATATGCGCCCACAATTGTTCATTAACATTATTGGTGGTGCATCGGGTGCCAATACCGAAGAGGTCGAGCGGCTCAAAGAGTTAGCGACATGGCTGGGCATCGATGATGTTATTCACTTTGCACCACCTGTGCCACGCGCTGATTTAGTGAACTGGTATCGCGCAGCGGATTTAGTCTGTGTACCTAGTTACTCTGAAAGCTTTGGTTTAGTTGCACTCGAAGCTCAAGCCTGCGGCACACCAGTTGTGGCAACTGCCGTTGGTGGTCTGCGCACCGCAGTTGCCGATGGAATCTCTGGTGTATTAGTTGATGGCCACGACCCTAAGGCCTGGTCATCGGTTATTGCCCGTTTATTACAAGAGCCACAGCGCCGCGTGCTGCTCTCGATGGGTGCAATTGAGCATGCATCTCACTTTGGCTGGGATGCCACTGCGCGCGGAACCCTAGATATTTACGATCAAGTTATAACTGAAAATAACTTAGCGGCCAAAATAGCGGGACAGTAATGGCTGCGATCGACCCCCGGATCACGATTGAGGAGTTTCTTGGGTCGCATGATTTAGAGTTTGAAAAAAAAGATAGCAGTACATATCTCATTACTCTTCCCGGTGAAAAGAAGTTACAGACACACTGTGCTTTAATCGTTGGCGATCACTCACTGAGTATTAATGCCTTCGTGATTCGTAAACCAGATGAGAACGAAGCAGCGGTCCACGCCTGGTGCATGGTCAAAAATGCATCGCTATACGGCATCGCATTTGCAATCAATGATCTAGGCGATATTTTCTTGGTTGGTCGTTTGCCTTTATCTGCCGTCACAGATCGCGAAATAGATCGTTTAGTCGGGGCGGTCCTGCAGGTTTCAGACTCATCCTTTAATCCACTACTCGAACTTGGCTTTGCAAATGCCATCCGTCGCGAGTGGGCTTGGCGCCTTTCGCGCGGTGAATCGCTGGCGAATTTAGATGCTTTCAAGCATCTGGTTTAGGATGCACCTATGAGCAACTTGGAACTAATTCTTTTGCGCCATGGCGAATCCGAATGGAACGCCAAAAATCTCTTTACTGGCTGGGTCGATGTTGCCTTATCGGCACAAGGTGAAGATGAGGCCCGATGCGGTGGTGCTCTACTTGCCGAGCGCGGACTGCTGCCAGATCTGCTTCATACATCGCTGCTGCGCCGTGCGATTCATACATCACAGTTAGCCCTTGATGCATGTGAGCGTCACTGGATCCCTGTGCAGCGCTCGTGGCGTTTAAATGAGCGTCACTATGGCGCTTTGCAGGGTAAAGATAAGGCACAGGTTCTGGCTCAATATGGCGACGAGCAGTTCGCGTTATGGCGCCGCTCATTCGATGTCGCCCCACCACCGATCGATGACAATGATGAGTTTTCACAGAGTAAAGATCGGCGCTATGCCGATATCACCGCGCCAAAGAGCGAATGCCTTAAAGATGTTATCGATCGCATGTTGCCGTACTGGCACGACTCGATTGTCCCTGATTTAAAGCAGGGCAAGCGAGTTCTTGTCGTGGCCCACGGAAACTCATTGCGCGCATTAGTAAAGCACCTTGATGGAATCAGCGATGGCGACATCACAGGGTTAAATATCCCAACTGGGATCCCTTTGTACTACAAGCTCAATGCCGATTTAACGCCAGTGGTCAAAGGTGGAGAGTATTTAGATCCAGCCGCGGCAAAAGATGCCATCGCGGCCGTTGCAAATCAGGGTAAGAAATAAGTTTTATTTAAGCGCTAACGCCAGCGTATGTATCGCTCTGTTCGCGGACAAGTGCTAAGACTGTAATTTCACCGGCACGCGCAAAGAACATTGTTACTTGAACGTGTGATCCAGCCTTTGCATTAAGTACTGGTGCAACTGCCTTTGCATTTGCCGATGGACCTTCGAAAGTAATCGGTGAGTTTTGTGGCAAGGTACTATTTCCGGTTACGGTTGCGATAACTCCGTTGATTGCAACCCCAAGGAGTGCATCCTCAGGTGGCTGTGCGTTAACAATCGTTGCAACAAGCACGCCAGCACCCTCGGCGGTCTCAACAACTAGAACATTGAGGAGTTTGATGTTGTTGCCATCGGTGGTAATCGCACCTTCAACACCATCGGTTACTTGCTTAATACTGCGCGTTTCGGCGTTAAAGCCAGCCCCACATGCAGTTAGCGAGAAGGCAAGAGTCAATGTCAATAGTGCAATACCAGTGCGAGCCATGGGGCATATTCTCTCATAGGAAATTAGCAGTGAATTACGCTGGTTTTTGGGCAGAGAGTGCGGGGTGACTCGATAGTAAATCGCTGGTACAATTGTCCTCTAGCGAAGGGCAACACATGACATTTAAGGTCGGCGAAACCGTTGTTTATCCCCATCATGGAGCAGCTCTCATCGAAGCAATCGAGAAGCGCGTGATAAAAGGTGAAGAAAAGACCTATTTAGTGTTGAAAATCGCTCAAGGAGATCTCACAGTTCGAGTTCCAGCCGAGAACGTAGATCTTGTAGGCGTGCGCGATGTTGTTGACTCTGCCGGCCTAGACCGAGTATTTAACGTCCTGCGCCAGCCATATACCGAGGAGCCAACTAACTGGTCCCGTCGCTACAAAGCAAATCTTGAAAAACTAGCATCTGGTGATGTTATTAAGGTCGCCGAAGTTGTCCGTGATTTATATCGCCGCGACTTAGACCGTGGTCTATCAGCTGGTGAAAAGCGCATGCTCGCCAAGGCGAAGCAGATCCTTATCTCAGAGCTCGCTCTTGCCGAGCGCACTGATGAAGAAAAGGCTGCAGTAATCCTTGACGAGGTTCTCGCCTCTTAATTTAAATGTCTGTAACCGCCATCATTGCTGCTGCCGGCAGCGGTGAAAGATTCGGCGTAGGTATACCCAAAGCACTTATCCAACTTGGCGATCGCACACTACTCGAACATGCTTTTGCATCCCTTGCTCCAGTTGTAGATCAGATAGTCATTAGCGCACCGCCAGGATATGAAAAACAGGTCAGTAAACTACTAGGTGATGGCGTCACTGTTGTTGCAGGTGGTGCTACTCGATCAGCTAGCGTGCGTAATGCATTAGCAGTAACTACCGGAGAGTATGTCTTAGTCCACGATGCAGCCCGTGCCTTAGCTAGCAGTGATTTAGCCCGTGCAGTAATCGCAGCGCTGAAATCCGGTGAGAGTGCGGTAGTCCCGGCAGTTGCCCTCGTTGACACAATCAAGGTTGTGGGCACTAATGGGTATGTTGCATCAACGCTAGATCGCACATCACTTGTAAGCATCCAAACACCACAGGGTTTTAATACTGCAGCACTTCGCAGAGCACATGCAGCTGGCGCCGATGCCACCGATGATGGCGCACTTATCGAAGCCAATGGCGGAAAAGTAAAAATAATCGCCGGTGAAGATCGCGCATTAAAGATAACGACCCCTGCAGATCTGCACACAGCCCTTGGTTTTCTTGGCTTTGATTCAACGTATCGAACCGGTATTGGAAGCGATGCCCATGCATTTGGTGTTGGTCGCCCGCTATGGCTAGCTGGTTTGTTATGGCCCGACCAAGATGGTGTAGATGGGCACTCTGATGGCGATGTTGCAGCACATGCAATCTGTGATGCCTTATTTGCCGCAACTGCACTCGGTGATTTAGGAAGTAACTTTGGAACCGACCGCCCGCAGTATGCCGGTGCAAGTGGTGTGCAACTACTGCAAGAGACGTTGGCGATAATTACCAAAGGTGGATATTCGATTGCAAATGTAACGGTACAAATCATTGGTAACCGTCCAAAGATTGGTAGGCGTCGCACCGAAGCAATCGCAGCGATTTCATCGGCTCTTGGTGGCGCCGCTGTTTCACTATCGGCCACTACAACTGATGGCATGGGCCTAACTGGTGAGGGCAAGGGAATCGCTGCAATCGCATCGGCCCTTGTTTTCAAGCAGTAGAATTACACAATGTCTGCACTTAACTTATATGACACCGCAACGCGCCAGGTTGGAAAATTCACTCCAATAAAAAGCGGTGAAGTTTCAATCTATGTCTGCGGTGCAACGGTGCAGGCCTCTCCGCATATCGGACATATTCGTAGCGCCATTAACTTCGATACACTGCGCCGCTGGCTAATCAAAAGTGGATACAACGTAACCTTCATACGCAACGTCACCGATATAGATGACAAGATTTTACAAAAGGCAGCTCAAGAGAAAACTCCTTGGTGGGCATTGGCCATGAAGTACGAACGCGAATTCACTGCAGCCTTCGATGCGGTTAATGTGAGGCCTCCGACGTACGAGCCACGGGCAACTGGACACATCACTGCGATGGTCGAGTTAATGCAGATACTTATCGATAATGGATCTGCATATGCCCCAGGCAATGGCGATGTTTATTTAGAGGTCCGTACAGTAAAGCGATATCTAACTCTCTCTGGCCAACGCATCGATGATTTACTACCTGCCACCGACGATGATCTTGCTACTTCAAAAAAGAGAGATCCACGCGACTTTGCACTCTGGAAATCGGCAAAACCAGGTGAACCATCGTGGCCAACGCCGTGGGGTGCGGGCCGACCTGGCTGGCACTTGGAGTGCTCTGCGATGGCCCATGCATATTTAGGTGAGAGCTTTGATATCCACGGTGGAGGATTGGATTTAATTTTTCCTCATCACGAAAACGAGATCGCACAATCAGAGGCCGCCGGTTATGGTTTTGCTAAACGTTGGCTTCATAACGCCTGGGTTACGCAGTCCGGTGAAAAGATGAGTAAATCCCTCGGCAACTCATTATTAGTTGCGGTTATTTTGCAACGTGTCCGTGGAATCGAGCTACGCTGGTATCTAGGTAGTGCGCATTATCGCTCGATGCTCGAATACTCCGAGTCAGCCTTAGATGAATCGGCGATCGCTTTTCGCCGTATTGAAAGCTTTTTAAAGCGATCAGCCGAAACCCTTGGCAAGATTCCGGATAGTGTTGTTAGCGATTCATTTGCAGCGGCCATGAACGATGATTTAGCAGTACCGGCTGGCCTTGCCACAATCTCTGAAAATCTGCGCCTTGGTAACCAAGGGATTACCGATGCAGATACGGCTGCGATCTCTAAAAACGCTAGTGAAATCCGTGGCGCACTCGAGATTTTAGGCTGCGACCCATTTGATTCACATTTTGCAGGTAGCGCTAGAAGCGATCTCACTGCGGCAATGGATGGCGTAATTAAATTAGCACTTGCAGAGCGCGCATCTGCACGTGATCGCAAGGATTTCGCAGCATCAGATGCCATCCGTGATGGGCTGCTCGCTTTAGGAATTACAATTGAGGACACTGCACAAGGGCCACGTTGGTCGATTATGGAAAAGAGCTAACGATGGCCGGAAATTCATCCCGTAAGGGCGCAATCCGCGCATCGAAAAAAGGACCAACTGGCGGCACGGGCGGTAAGAATAAAAAGCGCCTGACTGGGAAAGGCCCAACACCAAAGGCTGAAGACCGCCCCTATCATGCAGCGGCAAAGCGCAAAAAAGCCGTTGCAAAAAGGGGCTCAAGTAAAACCAGTATGCGAGGCGCCGGCAAAGAGATTAGACCGGCCCGTGCACCACGCGGTGAAATCGTTGCAGGTCGTAACGCAGTATTAGAGGCGCTACGCGAGAGTGTTCCATCAACTGAACTATTAGTTGCACGCAGCATCGAAGTCGATGATCGTGTAGCCGAATCATTGAAGTTAGCTCTGCACTTGGGTCTTCCAATTCGAGAGGCACACCGTGCCGAAGTTGAAGGTATCTCGCCAAATAGCCAGGGAATTATTCTTGCTATCAAGCCATTTCAATACTCAAGCTTTGAAGAGATCATGCAGCGCGCGAAGTATCCAGCATTAGTTGTTGCACTCGATGGCGTAACCGATCCACGTAACTTAGGTGCCATTATCCGAAGTGCTGCAGCATTTGGTGCAGCAGGTGTAATTATGACCGAGCGTCGCGCAGCATCGATGACGGCATCGGCATGGAAATCATCGGCAGGAGCGGCCGCACGTCTGCCTATTGCACAGGTTACAAATCTTGCACGCACAATTGATGCAGTCAAGAAAGAGGGGCTCTTTGTTGTTGGTTTAGATGGTGAATCTGAGGAGTTAATTAGCACGATGAAGATCGCATCAGAGGCGATCATGCTTGTCGTTGGCAGCGAAGGCAAAGGCTTAGCGCGCTTAACCCGCGAAAAATGTGACCTCGTAATCTCAATTCCAATCAGTGCAACAACTGAATCTCTCAATGCCAGTGTTGCAACGGCGATCGCACTCTTTTTTGTAGATCAGGCCCGTCGTAAGGGGTAATTACAGTGATTTATGAAGGTTTCATAGCTCTAGGGGATTCATATACCGAGGGCATGTGCGATGAGAAAAAATACGGTCAATACCGCGGGTGGGCCGATCGCGTCGCCGATGTGATGGCTAAGCATTACTCTGATTTTACCTATGCCAATTTAGCTATCCGTGGAAAGTTAGTACGCCAAGTCGTTGACAAACAAATCGATGCAGCTATCGCACAGGTAACTGGCCCAAAGACGCTTATCTCTTTTCATGCCGGTGCTAACGATGTTATCCGTCCTGGATATAAGCCTGAAATTGTCTTACCTCTCTATGCCGATGCGGTGCGACGATTAGCGGCATCGGGTGCCACGATTATGTTATTTACCGTCTTAGAAAGAACGGGCAACACGGGCCGCTCTGCAAAGATGTGGGAGCAACGCTTTCGCGAGTTCAATCGAAATGTACGGGCAGTTGGCCATGAGGTCGGTGCGATTATCGCCGATGCAAATGAAGAGATTGCATTTAGTGATCGTAGATTCTTAGCTTTTGATCGTCTGCATTTAAATTCAATGGGCCATGATCGAGTAGCACAAGCAGTTCTTGAACTTCTCGAACTTCCATTTGATGCCAGCTGGCGTGATCTGCTACCACCTGCAAAGCCGCAACCACAGATTATGCGCGCGATAGTGACATCGATGTGGTTTATTACCTTTGCACTGCCCTGGATGTGGCGACGGGCGCGGGGTAAATCATCGGGAGATGGACGTAGTTGTAAATATCCAATTGCAATACATTGGCCGCTCTCACACCTAGATTAAGGTAA
>SHVG01000037.1 GCA_009691145.1 Candidatus Planktophila sp.
TATTTAGCTAGCCGAAAAACTACCTTAGTGGTTATCGCCGAAGCCTAAGCGCTCTAATAACTTAGGGTCGCGCTGCCACTCTTTCGAGACCTTGATGTGAAGAGCGAGAAAAATCTTGGCAACTAATGCCCGCTCGATATCGGCACGTGCACGGATACCGATCTCCTTCAGACGCCTGCCTTGATGACCGAGCAAGATAGCGCGCTGTGTATCGCGTTCGACGTGAATAGTTGCATGGACATCGTAAAAGGGGCGTGATCCCTTTTCTTCTCGCTCACCGAACTCATCAATTGTTACCATGATCGAATGGGGTAGCTCTTCGCGCACATCTTGCAGCGCAGCTTCGCGGATGAATTCGCAGATTAACTGCTCGATCGCTTGATCACTTGTGGTGCCAGCTGGGTAATAAGCAGGTCCTACTGGAAGATTCTTGCCGATGAGCTCATTGAGTAAATCAATCTGATTATGAACCGCCGCCGACACTGGAATGATTTCATCCCACACAAAGCCCTGAGCCAGGGCCATGATTCCGGCCAGGCGCAGCGCTAGCTTTTCTTTAGAGAGTAAATCGATCTTAGTAACAACAGCAAACTTTTTAGCGCGTGGGTGTTTTGCAATCTCTGCCGAGATAAATAGATCCCCGGCACCCGAAGTCTCATTGGCTGGAATACACAAAATCACGATATCGACAGAGTCCATGCTCTGATCTACGACGGCGTTCAGGCGATGACCTAAAAGTGTTTTGGGTTTATGAACACCGGGTGTATCGACAAGTACGGCTTGGAAATCTGAGCCATGAACAACTCCGCGGATGGCGCTACGAGTTGTGTTGGGATGGTGCGATGTAATTGCGATCTTGCTACCGACTAAAGCGTTAATAAGAGTGGATTTTCCAACGTTTGGGCGGCCAACGATGGCAACGAAGCCCGAACGATGTTGACTCATGAGCCTATTCTCTCATCTATTGGCGCCGACAAACTCCACTGCATCTGCCACTGATGTGACGATTTCTGCAGCGCGCTCACCTATTAATCGATGACATCCCTCACTCGTTGGTGAGTTAATTGGTCCAGGAATCGCCATCACTGGACGCAATAACTCTGCAGCATCGCGCGCGGTGCGCAGTGAGCCACTCCGAAATGCTGCCTCGACAACTAATGTCGCAGCAGAAAGTGCGGCAATTATCCGGTTGCGAATTAGAAAGCGTGCAGGCAGAGCTGGATCTCCTGGCATTACTTCGGTGACAACGGCACCTGCCTCGCAGATCTCTGCAAATAATCGAGCATTGCCCACTGGATAGTTAACATCGATTCCAGATGCAATGACGGCAACTGTAATACCTTCGGCGATTAGCGCACCTTTATGCGCAAATGAATCGATGCCATATGCACCACCGCTAACGATCCCCCACTCGCGATCGACAAATCCGGCCGCGAAATCTCCAGCGATACGCGCGCCATAGTTTGTAGGATTACGTGTACCGACTATTGCTAGGGACTGCATCGATAACGCCTCAAGATTTCCCTT
The DNA here is from genome assembly GCA_009691145.1 of Candidatus Planktophila sp. Taxonomy (GTDB): domain Bacteria; phylum Actinomycetota; class Actinomycetes; order Nanopelagicales; family Nanopelagicaceae; genus Planktophila. The sequence goes on from SHVG01000037.1 coordinate 1,528, forward strand.
TGCAATGAGGGCGATAGGTGGTGCAACTAAATCCTCAACCGAAGAGGGCCACATGGCATCACCCGGAACTATGAACTGCGCATGTGCAGCTTCGATTGCGGTGAACACGTGCTCGGATCTTGTTGTCGAAATAGCGGTGATTAACTTACCGAACTTGACTCGGTCATAGCTGCCGTCCTGCAACTTCTCGATAGTTTTTAAGGCCCCCTGTGAAAAGATCTCGGCCGACCAGAATGGATGACCACCTTCTATCGCACTAAAGAGAACTGCCCGTGCCTCTCGCTCATTCATAGCTCAATACCTCCACGGATTGAATCTGTCTGGCTGTGCGCTCTGGTTGAAAAGTTGATTGTTTTTTGTTTGCATAGTCAGCGACGATAAATACCTGCCCTGACAGCGGCGCCACAGCGAGATTTACTTGTGGATGAGCGCTGCGATATTTGCAAATGAGCGGCGATGTTCTATACACACGCCATGGGTATTAAGTGCACTTGTGTGGGCGGTGGTGATATAGCCCTTGTGTCCAGCAAAACCATACTCTGGAAACTGCGAGTCCAGATCGCACATGATGCGATCTCTTGTCACTTTTGCAATAATCGATGCCGCACTAATCGATACGACAACTTGATCGCCTTTCCATACAGCTAAGTTGGGTAGGCCTAATCCCTCGATTGCATATCCATCGGTTAAAACATAGGCGGGTATTTGATCTAATCCATGTACTGCCCGGCGCATTCCATCAAGGTTTGCCGCATGCACGCCACGTGAATCTACTTCACTTGCAGGAACAATCACAACGCTAATTGAGGTCGCTATCGATTGAATAAGTTCGAAGATCTCTTCACGTTTTTTTTCAGAGATCTCCTTCGAATCGCGCACCTCAGATAGTGCGGGTGCAAAAGGATCATGCAAGATAACCGCGGCTATGACCAGTGGACCTGCACATGCACCACGTCCTGCCTCATCGACACCTGCAATCGGTGCGATACCTGCATTGATGAGCAGCTGCTCAATCACCTTCATTAAAAGCTACTTAACAATGTCGATCTGTGGGATATAAGCAATATTCTTGAGCGGCCAGATAACGGCAAAGACGCGGCCAGTAACTCGAGACAGTGGAACCATTCCCTTATTAATATCCTCTTGGTGATAGCGCGAATCAGCGCTTGCACCACGGTGATCACCCATTACCCAAATCTTGCCCTCAGGAACGGTGACATCGAAGTTCATATCGCTTGGAACATTTCCGGCAAAGATATACGGCTCGGTGATAGGTGTGTCATTGACCGTCAATTTTCCATCTTTTGTGCAGCACACGATGTGATCGCCAGCTACACCCATGGTGCGCTTGACTAAATACTGCTTAGCTGGATTTGGCAGAACACCAACGGCAACTAGGCCAACTTTAAGCTTGACAATATATCTATTTGATGAGCTATCGCTCGCCTCAGGCAACCAATTATTTGGATCTCTAAAGACCACGATATCACCACGTGAAATATTGCGCGATATAAATGGAATCTTGTTTACTGCCACCCGATCTTGAATCTGCAAAGTGTTTTCCATAGAGCCCGAAGGGATATAGAAAAACTGCACAAGAAAGGTCTTAATAAATAATGAGACGACCAGAGCTACAACGACTAGGGCTGGGAGTTCCCGAAGTAGGGATCCCTTACGACGCATTGAGAGAGGCTTTAAGCTTTTGGAGTTTCGTCGGCAACGGCTTCGGTTTCAACGACAACGTCGGCTGTCTCGACTTGAACTGGAGCCTCAGAGACCGCTTCGCTAACTATTGGCTCGGCCACAGCTGGTGCCTCGACTACGGCAGCTGACTCGGCCGCTGGAGTAGAAAGAACTCCATCACCGTAGCCCTCAACGCCATCACGCTTTTCGCGAATCTTTGTAGCCTTACCACGAAGATCACGTAGGTAGTACAGCTTGGCGCGACGTACTTCGCCCTTCTTTACTAACTCAATCTTTTCAATAACTGGAGTGTGTACTGGGAATGTACGCTCAACGCCGACACCGTAAGAGATTTTACGAACAGTGAAAGTCTCGCGGACGCCATCGCCTTGGCGACGCATAACAATTCCTTGGAAGACCTGAAGACGGCTCTTGCTACCTTCGATAACACGTACGTGAATCTTGAGCTCATCACCGGCACGAAACTGTGGGATGTCTTTGCGCAGGGATACTGCATCTACGGCGTCAAGGATGTTCATCTTTCGTACCTATTTTCCCTTTATCGATTAAAAGCACTCGCTATGGCGGTGCAGACTGCGTATCCTGCCATATAAGGGGCTCTGAGCCTAAATCGGGCCCGAGTCACTGCGGAATCGCGCGTGAAAGCTGTTTAAAGAGATGGGCTCCGGCGGCCACCGTCAGATTCAAGCCATGCCAACTCTTGGTTTCAACAGTGGCCCCTGCCTCGCCGGCGATGAGCTCGCCGGCGGCAAGATCCCATTCGTAGAGACCTGTTTCAAAGTAACCATCAACTAAACCCGTTGCAACATGACAGATATCGACGGCAGCTGATCCAATACGGCGTAGATCACGTATCTGGGGTACTAATGCGTTGATTATTATCAACTGCTCGCTGCGTGTATTTACATCATAGGCAAAGCCAGAGGATAAGAGCGCGCGATCGAGATCAACGGGATTGTTACATTGAATCTTTACGCCATTGAAAAATGCTCCGCCGCCGCGTACTGCATGCCAAGTCGAATTCGTAGTCGGTGAATGAACTACGCCGACTAGGGTTCCTAATTCATCCTTTACCGCGATACTAATCGACCAGCCAGGTAGTCCATAGAAATAATTAACGGTGCCATCGACAGGATCTATAAGCCATGTCAGGCCACTTGTACCAGCGCGATTTGCACCCTCTTCGCTGATGATTGCATCGCCCGGGCGCGCGGCAAGAATCGCTTCGACGATCAGTTTTTCGCTGGCGTGATCCATCTGTGTTGCAATATCGATAGCCGTTGATTTAACCGTTAAGTTCCATGATGCGGGGCGATCCATTAAGAGTTCGCCGGCTTGGCGCGCAATCTTTAGCGCTAGTTCAAGAATCACTTTGGCATCACTCATGAGTGAAGTCTAGCCTGACATAGACTCACCTCTATGTTCTCGGCCTATACAACCCTCTTTCGCACCCCTGGTGCGATGAAGTTCTCTTTAACGGGAATCATCGGCCGAATGCCTGTCTCTATGGATTCATTAGCACTCATTTTTATTGTTGTTGCCGCCAATGGCTCTTATGCAATCGCAGGGGCCTTAAGTGCCACGGCATCTATTGTCGTCTCAATCTTCATGCCCTATTGGGCTAGAGTCTCTGATCGAATTGGACAACGCGCACTTTTAATCCGCGTAGTCCCATTAAAGCTCATTGGATTTAGCATCTTTCTCCTTTTGGTTCTAAATGGCGCCCCTGTCTGGACATGGTTTCTTTCAATTATTATCGCCGAAGCAGCATCCATAAATCTTGGAGGACTAGTGCGTCGTCGTTGGCTGCATGTGCTGAGCCAATATAAAACTACAACGGACGAGGATGAAAACGATCGTCACATTATTAATACTGCCTACTCACTTGAAGCTCTCAATGATGAGTTTGTCTTTATCACCGGCCCAATTATTGCAACGGCCTGTGCGACATCGATTGCACCTGCAGCCGGTCTCATCGTTGGAATGCTTTTTCTAGCAGTTGGTATGCCATTGTTTGCCGCTCAAAGAGCCACTGAGCCCCCGGCCTCACCCAAGAAAATGGTAGATCCGCATCCACCCGTCATTAGAAATAAACAACTCCAAGCCGTTGTGCTTCCCACTGTCTTTGTTGGAGGATTCTTTGGGGCTATCGCTATTGCCACCATTGCATTTACCGATTTGTATGGAGAGAAGTCTCACTCTGGAGTTCTACTTGCAATTTGGGCATGCGGAAGCGCAGTTGCTGCAGTTATTAACGGACTCATCAAATGGCGACTCTCACATGCAGCGCGCTTTATAATCTTTCTACTCTCTCTGACAGTTCTGAGTATTCCATTTCTCTTCGTGCAATCAGTTCTGGCCCTTGGAGTAGCCCTCTTTTTTAATGGCTTTGCTATCGCCCCACTGATTGTTAATGCATACGGTGTCGCCGAATATGCCGTGCCCCCTGGGCAAATCACCGAGACACTGAGCTGGGTCGTGGCGGGAATGCCACTGGGCGGGGCACTCTCTAGCGCTATCGCAGGGTGGGTAATCGATAATTACGGCGCACAAACTGCGTACTGGGTTCCGCTGGGATTTATGATCGCCGCCCTTGTAGCCACGCTGCCTTACTTCACTACTTATAAGGGGCTCATCGGTTATTCTTCCAAACATGACTGATCTGCGATTCATCGGAAAAAACGATGAGGGCACCCATCTTTCACTTCACGATAGCGATGGCAACGAGTTCTCACTTCGTATTAGTGATTTATTGCGTGCAACGGTAAATCAACCGCGTCTTGCATCTGTGCCCGAGCAAGAGGTTGACACAATCTCTGTTAGAGAGATTCAGCGACGCCTGCGCACCGGCGAGCTGCCTGACCAACTTGCGCGCGAAAATAATATTTCAATGGAAAAGATTGAGCGCTTTTCTGGGCCAATCTTGCAGGAGCGTATTTATATTATTGATCAAGCACAACAGATTCCGATCCGTAAAGAGGGTGGGCGCGAGCCCGTAACACTTTTGGGTGTCGTTGTATCTCGCCTTGCTCCACGTAACGTTGATTTAGCCGATCTTTCATGGATTACTTGGCGCCACGAAGATGGCACATGGACAGTTGAGCTTCACTATCCAAATTCAAACGGGCGCGGTACTGCGCAGTGGAACTTTGATCCAACGCGCCGCCTTGTCGCATCTCTGGATGAAAATGCACGCTGGATGATGGGCGATGAGCCAGCACCACGACCAATCGTTGCGCCAGGACTTGTCTACTCAGAGTCCAATCACCCCTCACTACGCGAAGAACGCGAGAGCGAGCCGGAAGTTCCGCGCCTTGCAGTTATACGCGAAGCACCAGATGACGAGGCAACGCGCGATGGCGTAGTTGCACGCGCAAAGGTTCCGAGTTGGGATGAAATCATGTTTGGCATTAAACCAACTGAAGATCAGTAGCTGCTCTAGCTAAGCGTTGTTGTGAGTAAACCCACCTGCATTTCAACTTCACTATCAGCGCCATGATGGCCAACCATCGCGCTCTCTTTATCAACACGGGTTGGATCGATTAATACAACTGCGCCTTGGGCTACTGCAATGACTTCTCCCATGCGATCAAATGAATCGGCACTGACAACATCACCGAAGAGATTATTTGTTAACGCTTGCTCGCGGGTGAATACATCGACGCGATTACCCAAGTACTGCTGCCACACACTTGCAACATCGCTTCGCGCCGCAGCGCTATCGTGATCGGGGTTTAAATAGAGATGTCGTGCACGGGGTTCTCCCCCAATGGTTGCGATATTTTCAAGCAGTGGATTGTCATGGCCGATAACGATCTTTTCACCAACGTTAACCATTCCATGGTCAGATGTAAGCCAGATACGAACCCCTGTTGGCATTTCTTTCATCAGGCTAGCCAGCATTTGATCGATCATCGCTAAGGCCGCTAACCATTTATCGCTGCCTACACCATCGCTATGGCCAGCTACATCTAAATCATTCACATAGAGATAAACAAAAGATGGCGTCTTGCGTAGCGCATCTTTAGTCTGCGCAATCAACTCAGGTACAACATTTGCACTCCTGTACTCAGCACCACGGAAAACTGCACGGGTAAATCCACTATTTTCATAACGCTTGGCCGCAACATGTGAAACGTTAATACCTTCGGCCATTGCGCGCTCGAAGAGCGTGGGTATTGGCTGCCAGTTAAGCGGATCAACGCGTTCATCCCACTTGAGTGCATTGAGAATGCGACCACCACTTCGCGGTACTTGTACGGTGTAACCCAACATGCCATGCACACCAGGCAGCGTGCCGGTAGCTAAGGTTGCAAGACTTGATGCAGTTGTAGATGGAAATGCAGTGTTGACTATTGCATGGGCTGTGAGCCTTGCAATATTTGGCATCTGGCTGGCGTACTTTTCTAGAACATCGGCGCCGAAGCCATCTATAAGGAAAAGTATCTCTCTGCCCATGGGGCTCTGCCCAGCGTTGATCTGATCTTCGGCAGTACTAAGTCCAAGGGATGAAAAGATCGATGGAGTTATCTGCGATAAATGCACGTGTCTATCTTCTCATTACATCCGCTAAGGTTGTACATATGAAGAGCGCAATTAAATACTCGGCCGAAGTTTCCGCCGCTATCGCCGCGGGCAAGCCCGTCGTCGCTCTCGAATCTACGATTATCAGCCATGGTCTACCGCGCCCCAGCAACTTAGCCGTTGCTATCGAGTGCGAGAAGATTATTCGCGACCACGGCGCAGTGCCGGCAACGATTGCGCTACTAGATGGCGTTGTACACGTCGGTCTTGAAAACGATGAGCTTGAAGCTATCGCCAATCGCAATGATATTTCGAAGGCATCTATTAGAGATTTAGCGATCATCATGGCACAGGGAAGAAGCGCGGCGACCACCGTGGCTGCAACTGCACATATTGCAGCGATCGCCGGTATTAAGGTCTTTGCAACTGGTGGCCTCGGCGGCGTTCATCGCGGCGCCAACGAGTCATTTGATGAATCTGCCGATCTAACAGCACTTTCGCAGTTAGACATAACCGTTGTATGCGCCGGAGTTAAATCGATTCTCGATGTCCATGCAACCCTTGAGCGGCTTGAGACCCTTGCAATTGGCCTAGTGGGATATAAAACCAATCGCTTCCCTGGCTTTTACTTAACTGATTCAGGCTTTAATCTAGAGCACCGCATAGATAGTGCCGCTGAGATCGCTGCAATCATCAAGGCGCGCACATCGATCGGCACGCAGTTCAAATCATTGATTGTTGCAAATCCAGTCAAGAAAGAGATGGCTAAGGCGCGCCATGATCAGATCTTGGCAACTGGATTAGCAAAGGCTGCCCATGATGGCATTGATGGCAAGGCAGTGACTCCGTACTTGCTGGAGCATTTTCACAGCGCATCGAACGGCGAATCTCTTGCAATTAACACCGAGATCATTAAATCGAACTGCGCATTAGCTGCCGAAATCGCAGTGGCGTTGATATGAAAAAAGTTCTCTGCATCGGCGACTTAGCCTTAGATGTTATCGCTCAGTTAAAGGAGAGCATTAACTATGGCAATGACACCGCGAGCCGAATATCTACGCACCCAGGCGGGCAGGCTGCAAATGTTTCAACATGGATAACCCGTGCAAACACTAAAGCCCATCTTGTCGCACGCGTAGGTAACGACCCAGTTGGCTTTGCATTGATTTCAGATTTAGATAAATACGGCGTAGAACATATGAATTTAATGCGCTCTGGCCGCCCTACTGGCGTAGTTGTTATCTTGGTCGATGCCAATGGCGAACGCACAATGTTTCCAGATAATGGTGCCAACGCCGATCTAGAGGCAAATGACCTACCCCCATTAGCTGATGTCGATGGCGCTTATTTGAGTGGCTATGCATTACTTGATTTCCGCAGTCGCGATGCCGTACTTGCGATGGTCAAGAAGATTAAAGCTGCAGGGATTCCAATTTACTTTGATCCAACTACAACCGGTGCTATGAAGATAGTTACGCGTGAAGAGGTTTTATCGTGGGTCGCTCTCATGGATGGCATCTTGCTCAACGCCGAAGAAGCGCTCTACTTAGGCGAGGCGACCGAAATTGAGGAAGCTGAAGAGAACCTGAAGGCGTACGCACCACTTGTCGTAATCAAACTCGGCTCACGTGGTGCAATGGCCGTCTTTAATGATGAATCGGTCAGGGTTGCCGCAGTGACAACCAATGTCGTCGATACAACTGGCGCCGGAGATTCATTTGCCGCAGGTTTTATTCCGATGTGGCTAGAAACGCGTGACCTTGAAAAGGCCCTATCTGCTGGAACGGCGTTGGCGGCAAAGTGTGTTGCAACAGTTGGGGCGCGCCCTCCCCTAAATTAACCCATGTAGTTGGCACAATCTCCCCCATGGCAAAGACAACGAGTAAGGTTAAAGCGAAAAAACCCATCGGCCCCAAGCCTGGCGAGTATCCCGGCAAGATCGTTGATATCGATGTCTCCAAAGAAGTCTCCGACTCCTTTCTTGAGTATGCATACTCTGTTATTTATTCGCGTGCACTTCCCGATGCACGCGATGGTTTAAAACCAGTTCACCGGCGCATCCTGCACCAGATGGCAGATATGGGTCTGCGTCCAGAGCGCGGACATGTAAAGAGTGCACGCGTTGTTGGTGAGGTCATGGGTAAGTTGCACCCGCACGGTGATGGTGCAATCTATGACGCACTTGTTCGTATGGCGCAGTCATTTTCAATGCGCTTACCGCTCATTGACGGTCACGGAAACTTTGGTTCACTCGATGCAGGTCCTGCTGCGATGCGATACACCGAAGCACGTCTTGCAACTGCTGCAATGGCAATGGTGGCCGAAGCCGATGAGGACACCGTTGATTTTGGCCCTAACTACGACGGCCAACTATCTGAGCCATTAGTACTGCCCGCTGCATATCCCAACCTGCTCGTTAACGGCGGCTCTGGAATCGCAGTTGGTATGGCTACAAATATGGCGCCCCATAATTTAGGCGAAGTCATCGCTGCAACTAAGTTCTTAATTGAAAATCCAAACGCAACTGTTAAACAGTTGATGAAATATATTCCAGGCCCAGATTTTCCAACGGGTGGTGAACTCGTTGGTCTCGATGGTGTGCGCGAGGCATATGCCACGGGCAAGGGATCATTTAAAATCCGCGCCAGTGTTGAGGTTGAAAAGGTATCTTCGCGCAAGATGGGTATTGTTATTAAAGAGCTTCCATTTACTATCGGGCCTGAGAAAGTCGTTGAGCGAATCGCAGCCCTTGTAAAGTCCAAGAAGATCCAAGGCATTAGTGACATTATCGATTTAACCGATGGGCAGACTGGTACCAACGTTGTCATCGAACTTAAAAATGGCTTTGAGGCCGTCAAGGTGCTAAAACAGCTCTATGCATTAACCCCCATGGAAGATGGTTTTTCAATCAACGCCGTTGCACTGGTTAAGGGTCGCCCACAGACGTTGGGCTTGAAAGAGCTACTGAAAGTATTCATTGAGCACCGCATAGAAGTTGTGCGCCGTCGCAGTGAGTTCCGCAAAGCTAAGGCACAGGCCCGTCTGACCCTCGTTGATGGTCTCTTAAAGGCGATTATCGATATCGATAAGGTTATTAAAATCATCCGAGCCAGCGATGATGCGGCTGCTGCTAAGGAAAAACTCATGAAGGATTTCAAGTTAAATGATGAACAGGTCACATACATCTTGGATATGCCGCTTCGTCGATTGACCAAGATGAGCAAACTCGAACTCGAAACTGAGCAGAAAGAACTCAAAACAGTAATCGCCGAGCTCACTAAACTGCTAAAAAGCGATGATGCGATCAAACTCCAAGTATCTGATGAGTTAACTGCCATATCTAAGTCATTTGCTACGCCTCGTAAGACGAGAATTGGTGCTGCTTAAACTCGGCTAGACTACGGTGTGATTTCAACCCAAGCCCTAGAACTTCGTGCCGGTGCTCGCCTGCTTGTTAAAGGTGTGAACATACGTATTAACAGTGGCGACCGTATTGGTTTTGTGGGTCGAAACGGTGCCGGCAAATCAACGCTGGCAAAAGTTTTAGCGGGTGAGACTATGCCGGCAGGCGGCGCCGTTAACCGCACTGGAAAAATCGGTTATCTGCCACAAGATCCACGTACGGGCGATGAACCTGGCTCTGTTATCGAGCGCATCTTGTCGGCCCGCAACTTAGATCAGATCTCACATCGCATGCGACAG
>SHVG01000004.1 GCA_009691145.1 Candidatus Planktophila sp.
ACTCCAGCGGCAAAAGACTTACTTGCACTGCGCGGTTATGACCCACTTCTTGGTGCACGTCCACTGCGTCGCACAATTCAACGTGAGATCGAAGATGCACTCTCTGAGCGCATCTTGTTCGGCGAACTCAAAGCCGGCGAAATTATCGTTGTAGATGTCGAGGGCGAAGGCACCGATGCAATCTTCACCTTCAAGGGTGCTCCAAAGGTTGTAACACCAGATAGTCCTGGAGATTTATCTCAAGAGGCACCAACGGCTTAAATTAAGAGCCTAACTTCTTTAGAGCATCACCACTTACGCGATAGACAGTCCACTCATCCATTGGCACTGCGCCAAGGGATTTATAGAGTTCAATCGATGGTTCGTTCCAATCAAGGACCCACCATTGCAATCTCTCGTAATGGCGCTCAACACATATCTTTGCCAGCTCCTTGAGAAGTGCTAAGCCAAAACCTTTTCCGCGATGTGCTGGCTCTATATATAAATCTTCAAGGTAGATCCCGGGCTTGCCCAGCCAGGTTGAATAGTTAAGAAACCAGATAGAGATGCCAACGACGCCACCATTGTCTTCGGCAACATGGCAAAAAGCTGTTGGCCTGTCCCCAAAGATTGTTTCTTCAATCTGTTGCAACGTCGCCTTCGCCTCTAGCGGTGCCTTTTCATACCCAGCTAAATCTTTAATTAACTGCAGGATCCGTGGAGCATCTGCTTTGCGAGCGTAGCGAATCATTGCGGCAGTCTATATCGAGTGCGAGGCAGTCTTTGGATAAGTTGGTCCTCAAGCAATGTTTTCAAGGCTTTTTCGATCTGTGAAACATCAGGCCAGAGTTTCTTGATCGCATTTTCTGTAAGCGACTCATTCTCGCGCAGTGCTTGAACAATTGTTCCACGGCATTTGCGATCGGTGTCGTGCCAGTCCTGTGATTTGCGGATGAGATTACTCTTGGGATAACCATTTTTGCGCCAGTTGCATTGGGAGATAACAGGACAGAGCTCGCAGCGTGGATTTTTGGATGTACAAACAATTGCGCCAAGCTCCATCGTTGCAGCGGCCCATATATGTGCATTTTTTTCTGGCAGCAGAGTTAAGCGCGCGGCCTTTTCCCTGGTTGTAGGTGCTGGCTTTGGATGCTCATTGCCATCGATGATACGAGTTAAGGTTCTACGGATATTGACATCCATTACTAATGTTTGTTGTTCAAAGGCAAAGGCTGCAATTGCCGCTGCGGTGTATTCACCGATTCCCGGAAGAGTTTGTAATGTTTCAACATCCTGTGGAAGCTCGTTGTTGAAATCCTCGCTGATTATCTGTGCCGCTGCATGCAGGCGTAGTGCACGCCTTGGATAACCAAGTCGGCCCCATGCAGTGATCACTTGTGCCGGAGTTGCCATCGCTAAATCAGCTGGCGTCGGCCAGCGCTCCATCCATTCGAGCCATTGTGGTAAAACACGGTTAACAGGGGTCTGTTGCAACATGTATTCACTGACCATGACACCCCATGGCGACGTGTTGCGCCAGGGTAAATCCCGTTTGTTTCTCTTAAACCAATTAACTATCGGCTTTTCAAGCGGGTTCATTCGCCAGTTATTTTTACCCGTGAGAGTGCCTGATCAAGTCGTGAAACCTCAACAATCTCCATGCCAGCAATAACTGTCTCTGATCCAGTTGGAACTAGCGCCCTTTTAAAACCTAGGCGAAAGGCCTCTTGTAGGCGACGGTTAACACCGCTCACCTTTCGGATCTCCCCAGCTAGTCCAACCTCTCCGATAGCCACTAAATCTGCAGGTAGGGCAAGACCTTTTGCAGCAGAGGCTACGGCCAGTGCAAGGGCTAAATCGGCGGCGGGCTCCGACATTTTTATGCCGCCAACGGTTGCTGCATAGACATCACGGCCACCGACGCGGATACCGGCACGAAGTTCTAGGACGGCCAAAGTCATTGATGTGCGCGCAGAGTCAAGGCCGGATACAACACGGCGGGCGTTACCGAAATCGTTTTCACGGCCCTGGCTAACAAGGGCTTGAATCTCGGCGAGCAATGGCCGCCTGCCTTCAAGTGTCACAGTTACACAAGTGCCCGGAACTGGTTCGGCGTGACGAGATGTAAATAAACCAGTGGGATCTAATACTGATTCAATCCCAACATCACTTAAATCAAAGCACCCAACCTCATCGGATGCACCGAAGCGGTTTTTAATTGCTCGGATTAAACGAAGACGTGAGTGGCGCTCGCCTTCGAACTGCAAAACAACATCCACAATATGTTCGAGCAGACGCGGACCAGCAATTGATCCATCTTTAGTAATGTGGCCAACTAATAGCAGAGTTATATCGCGATCTTTACAGATTCGGATTAATGCACCAGCGACTTCGCGCACCTGTGTGACTCCGCCGGGGGAGCCATCGGCAGTTGCGCTACCAATTGTCTGGATTGAATCGATAATAACGAGTTGTGGTTTTACCGCATCGATATGGGCAATTACGGCACCTAGATCGGTTTCAGAGGCGAGAAATAAAAGTGGATCAATGGCTTTAATGCGCTCTGCACGAAGGCGAACTTGAGAGGCGGATTCTTCGCCACTTATATAAAGGGCCGATAAACCCTTAGATGCAGTTTGCGCAGCAACGGAAAGTATAAGCGTTGATTTACCAACTCCAGGTTCACCGGCTAATAAAATCGCCGCTCCTGGAACTAAACCGCCACCTAAGACTCGATCAAGCTCGCTAACACCTGTTGGGCGTGCATGAGCTGCTGATAAATCAACATCACCGATAGGTGTGGCCTTATGTGTTACATGCCCTGGAACAAGTGAGAGTTTCTTAGGCGCTGCAATCTCTTCGACGCAGCCCCATGCCTGGCACTCCCCACAGCGACCGACCCATTTCTGCGATGTCCACCCGCATTCAGTACAGTGGAAGGGATCTTTTTCAACTTTGGCCATGGGTAGAGCCTAGAACGAAGGACTGACTATTTCTTTGCCGCGGCCAGCGTTGCTGGATGCTGGATAACAAAGAGCGGTAGTGAGCGTGATTGGGCGTCGCGAATTCCAGCCATACGCATATCGCACAGGCGCGCGAGCTCGGCATATGGAGCCTGACCCATGAGTTTTTGTAACTCATACTTATTTGAAATATAAACCGGCTCTGTGCCGATGTGGGCATCGGTATTGCTCGTGCAGTACCAATCAAAATCTTCTCCGCCATCGCCCCATGTAAGTCGCTCGTACTCACCGATTACTGTGACTGAATATTCGCGCTCACCGACTTCGCGAGTTTCAAAACTACGACGTAAAGGTAATTGCCAGCAAACATCGGGCTTAGTATCTACAAAGTGTTTATTTTCTTTAAGCGCTAAATGGTGTAGAACGCAACCAAAAGATCCGGTGTATCCCGGAGCTTCATAGCCTTTGCGATTAAGGAAGATGCAACCATCTTCAACGCGACGAGTTTTACGATCGCCATCTTCATCTTTTTCAGAGATGCGTAATTTTCCGCCTGGCTTTTTAGGACGGGCCTCTGAATAAAACTGCCACATCTCTGGCGTTAAATACGCTGCAGCCTTATCGGTACGTGCCTCATCATCTTCATCGGTATACATCGCACCGTCGGTGCAGCAGCCACCATATGGTTGGTTTTTGAATACACCTTGGCAGCCATCGCCATAGATGCATGTCCAGTATGAGGTTAACCATGTGAGGTCACACTTAAAGATTTCCTCGGGCTCGCTAGGGTCAGAAAATTCAACCCAATCGCGCGCAAAACCTGGCTTTACTTCAGACATAGTCGCAGAGCCTACACGCTTAACAGGTAGGCTTGCACAATGAGTAAGTCGATATCAGTCGGTGTAATCGGCGCAGGTGTGATGGGCGAAGCACTCATTGCTGCATTAATTTCATACGGTGTTAAACCCGAGCTGATAACTATCTCTGAAAAACGTAAAGAACGCGCCGATGAACTCGTTAAGCGCTACGGCATCTCTGTTGCAGAGCTAACGGGCAAGGTTTCCAAGGCCCAGGCCTTACTTCTCGTCGTAAAGCCACAGGATATGGCCGATGTACTTGCCGAAATCAAGAGTTCGCTCAACCCAGATGCCGTTGTAGTCACTTTCGCAGCGGGCAAGACAATCTCATTTATCACCGATGCACTCGGTACTGGCAATCCAGTCATACGCGTAATGCCTAATACTGCGACCTTAGTTGGTGCAGGAATGGCTGCGATCTCACTTGGTCGTGGTGTTAGTGCCGAGCAATCTGATTTTGTTACTGGTTTCTTAGCTGCTACTGGAAAGGTTGTTGAGGTGCCTGAGGATCTACAGGATGCGGTAACTGCGGCGAGTGGATCAGGTCCGGCATATTTTTTTAGATTCGTCGAAGCGATGGTCGAAGGTGCAAAAGCGCTCGGGCTGTCCCAGGAAATTGCAACAGAGCTAACCGTACAGACCATGATTGGCGCAGCTAAATTGTTAGAGAGTTCAGGAAAATCGGCCACAACCCTGCGCGAGAACGTGACAAGTCCCAACGGGACAACGGCTGCGGCTTTAGCATCTTTTGATGCCGATAACATTTCAACAATGGTTGCAACCGCCATGAAAGCCGCGCGCGATCGCTCGCAGGAATTAGCGTGAAGCGGTTTTTAACACTCTTCTTAATCTCAACGCTAGTTGCAACTCCATCTACATATGCCGCGCCGAAAAAGATCGCAGTCAAAGCTCTAAAGTTAGCGGCAACGATTACAACTAAAGATGATATTGCAGGCTTTGTCGTAAACGCTAAGACGATAGTTATCTTTGGTACGGCACTTGATAGATCCTTCGCCCGTGCCGTAGATATAAATGGGCAAGAGATATGGAGCATCGCACTTGATCCAAACTCGCCATCGATTGCCAGCGCCGGAGCCGTTGATAGCGCTGGAAATATATGGATCGCGGGCTGCACATCGCACTTTCGCCCAACACCTGCACCGTCTGCGACGGCCACCCCGCTCAACCCCGATAGCTTGGTCGATAGCCCCGATTCATTCAACCCCGATTTGAATGCCGTTGCACTCTGGAAAATCCCCGCAGGAACCTCTACTCCTACCCTCTTTAGCGCCCAACAGAGTGCACCTGTACTGATTACATCTATAGCCGCCGACAAAAACGGCGTCTCATTAACTGGGATTACTCAATCGACAAAGGGCGGCACAGGCTTTGTGATTAGCGCAAATAGTGAAGGTGAGTTTAGTAAACCTCTTTTAATCGGCGCAACATCGACAACTCTTGACGCGGTAGTTCGTCATAGTGATGGCTCGTTAACTGTGACCGGAGCAAGCTCGGAAACTTTAGGTGGTAAGAAATTAGTTGGCTCCATTGACGGCATAATTATTAAGATTTCAAAAACTAATAGGGTGCTTTCAGTTGTGCGTAGCTCTGCCCCCAAGGCAAAACGTAACTGGAGTAGCGCTACATCGACACTCTTACTTGGCGGAAGCGTAATCACTGGCCTAAAAACTGAGAGCGCAGTGACTAAGTTCTCTAATAGTTATGTTCCAACATGGACATATCGCTTCACATCAACTGGCCCCACATTGACCCTAGGTTCGACCTATGCATTTTTCGTCTCTAAGGGCCCTATCCCAGAGTTAAGTAACTGGGCGCCCAAAAGCCCTCAACCCATTCTCTTAACATTTGATACAAAGGGATCAATTAGTGGCGCATTTAGTGCAGCCATTGATCAGCGTGAAGTAGTTGGGTTATCTAGTAGCAAAGAGCTAGGGGTTATTTGCCTTACTGCAAGCGCCGAGACGATATCGATCTTTACGCTAGCCTAATTAGGGCTTTAGTAGCGCTAATTTATTACTGACAGTTGCAAGTAAATACTTAACTTTATTTACGCTAACCCAAGCGCTTTGAGTTGGTTCGACACTCTGGCTGCTGCGCACCAAGCGAATAGCAGATTGTCCAATATCGCTCTTGCTTGTATCCAGTGCGCATAGGCGCTCCTGGCAGTTGAAAACGATAGTTTTTCCATCGATAGATAGGTAAGCACCAGGTGTACCAAAGTTTTCAGTGGTCATCTTCGAAATATTCAATGGCGCGCTCAGCATCACCCAGCGGATCTGATCGGGCTTTGGAAAAGAGGTGACAGATGTTGCAAGCCACGCGAGCATGACATCTCCATTTACTTTACTGATTGCAACATCGTATCCAAAGACCGATGCATTATCGGTAGAAATATCAAGTGTTTGATAGGACCAGGCTGTTGCATCGGTCCCAACACGAGTTGCAACACGGACAGCACCGGAAGAGATCTCTTTCTTCTGATTTACGGTTACAACCGAGTCATATACAACATATGTCTTGCCGCTATCAAAGGTTGCCTGTAAGTGAAAGCCGACATCGCCAGTTGAGCGACCATCGGTCTTACGGTCGCCATCGACTAACTCATAAACCCAAGGATTGGCTGCGCTCTTTACCGCACCAAGCAAGATGCCTTGACTCTCATCGCGGTAGAAAACCTGCACGCTGCCTGCATTTGTCACACAAGCATTTGTCACACTGACATCGCTAGATGTGCGAACTCGGTTTGGGTCTTCGTAGTTATTAACTACCGGCCCATCACCATCGACAACTTCAAATACAAAGCTCTTACCATTATAAGTTGCATAACGCAGATCTTTATCGGTGGCATCACTATAGAAAATATGTAAGAGCTGCTTTGTCCCGCTGCCGTTGACGCATAGAGATACGGGGCTATTAATCGCATGCGATGTGCGACCACTAGTACCACCTGCACCATCAACGGTTACTTTCTTCCAAACCTTGCCATCAAAGGTTGCAAGCTTTAGATCACCGCTCTTGGTATCGGTATATGCAATCGCGGGCTTGCCATTAAAGGTTGTGCTCGCAACAGATTTTCCATCGGCGCCGCTATCTAGAACCGTGCTCTTCCAGCCCGCCTGAGGGATTGTGGCCTTAGTTGTTGCAGCTTCAGATACACCGAGAGCGTTCTTTGCAACGACGGTAAATGTGTATGAAGTACCGTTTTTCAACCCAGTAACAACAACAGGACTTGATAACGCTTTATTCTCAACCCCGGTCTTCACATTCTTTACGATGTACTCGCTAATTTGTGCTGTACGTAAGTTCACGGGTGGATCAAATGAAATCAGCGCCGATGAATCAGCGGTGAAGGCCTGAACATTACGGGGTACTTGAGGTAATCCAGTTGCAATACCGGCAGGTGGTTTGCTCCGCATATCTTCGATCATTGCCAGGAGTAGTGGACCCGGCTCTTTAAATATCTCGCCTGGATCTAAATTAGGTGTCATGACAGAGTCCAAACCCGACTTTGAAAATGTCGCCTCATCTAAGTGGCTAGTTGAAGAGCCAGGTTCGTAACGCGAAGGCGTGTATAGCTTTGGCTTAACTCCGCCGTTAGCCTTAATAGCATTTGTGCCAGACCAAACAAGGGGCGCCATTAGCGCTTGAGCTAGCTCTTTTGATGGTGTTGGCAAATCTGCCAAACGTTGTCCATCTGGTGTCTGGGCAAATGCATCGTATGGTGTTGGTTGATCAAGGCTTGCGATACTAAAGTAAGTGTCATATGCATCATTCGATAAGAAGCCAAGGCCATGTGCAATTTCATGCAGGAAAACCGACGCAAGATCGTATTCGCGCTGTGATGGCATTCCATCTCCACGTGTGTTCCAACCACCACTTGAATTAACTTGAATAATAATATCTGGATTGGCCTTATCTAAATCCTTACCGGCGAGAGCGTTTGCAAGGGCTGATGCATACCAGAGTGATTGATCAGGAGCACCGGCAAAAGACGAGAAGAAATTTGCTGGGCGTGCGCTGCCGAGGATTCCCCACGAACTCGAACGCCCCCATGATGCATCGACATTAATGACCACAGTGGATGCAAAGTTTGCAGACCAAACATCGACCGCTGCCTGTACTTCCTTTTTAGCCCAGTCGGGAAAGTTGTTGTAGGTAACATTGAAAGTAGATTTAGCAACTCCGACGGCAAACTTTGATCGGGGAGTTGTTGTTGTAACTGGATTTGTTCCGGCATAAATATGGCCCCACTGTGTTGCAGGAATCTCTAAGAAAAGCGCTTGCGCAGAGGGAGCACTTAGCAGGGATCCAACGAGGGCAGCGGCAACTGCGCCTACTCGTAGATGTTTGAAATGGATGCCCCACATAAGCGCAAACACTACCAAGATGAGATGATTTATCCATGGTCGATAATGCCGATAGCCAACTTTCTAAGGAAACTGACAGGGTTACCACTTGCATTATTACGGTTTTTACCCGCCACGGTTGCCATCTCTGCCATGTTGCTGTAGAGCAACTGGAAGCAATGAAGGTTGAATTAGATTTTACGATTGAGAAGATTTATATCGATGGAGATGAAAAGTTAGAAAAACTTTATGGTGAGCAGATTCCAGTTATACAGATTGATGGAGAGCACCATGATTTCTGGCGTATTGACCCAGAACGCTTTAGATCTTCCCTTGAAAAACATCGTCAGCGTCGATAATTTTGTATGAGTAACCCTGCTCGGCTAAAAAGCGTTGACGGTTTTGTGCAAAGTCTTGATCGATTGTGTCGCGAGAAATAATAGAGTAAAACTTTGCGCTACGGCCATCGGCCTTTGGTCGAAGGATTCGCCCCAAACGTTGAGCCTCTTCCTGTCGGCTACCAAAAGCACCCGATACCTGAATTGCAATAGTTGCATCGGGTAAATCAATTGAGAAGTTAGCGACTTTAGAGACTACTAAGCAGGTGATCTCGCCATTTCTGAACTTGTTAAAGAGAATCTCGCGCTCTTTTATTGGGGTATCTCCCTTAATTAACGGGACACCAAGTATTTCAGAGAGCTCGTCTAGCTGATCGATGTACTGGCCGATGACCAAGGTCTGCTCACCTGCATGTTTTTCAACTAAAGCCTCGACGACATTGCGTTTGGTGCGAGTTGTTGCACATGCGCGGTAGCGGTTTTCAGGTTCGGCCGTTGCATATAACAAACGCTCGCCCTCGGTTAAATTAACGCGGACTTCAATACATTCAGCTGGCGCGATATAGCCTTGCGATTCGATCTCTTTCCACGGCACGTCATAGCGCTTTGGCCCAATGAGAGAGAAAACCTCGCCCTCCATGCCATCTTCGCGCACCAACGTTGCAGTTAGTCCTAAGCGGCGGCGGGATTGAATATCGGCAGTAAAACGAAAGATGGGCGCTGGTAATAAGTGGACTTCGTCGTAGATAATCAAACCCCAGTCATGCGTATCAAAGAGATCTAAATGTGCGTACACACCATTCTTCTTCTTCGTCATAACTTGATAGGTGGCAATAGTTATTGGGCGAATCTCTTTCTTTGCCCCTGAGTACTCACCAATCTCATCTTCACGAAGTGTTGTGCGCTTTAATAACTCTTCACGCCATTGGCGGGCCGCGATCGTATTTGTAACCAAGATCAAAGTCGTCGCCTTTGCGTGTGCCATCGCCGCAACACCCACTATTGTTTTTCCGGCGCCACATGGCAGAACAACTACACCCGAACCACCATGCCAGAAGCCTTCAGCAGCTAACTCTTGGTATGGGCGGATCTTCCAATCCTTTTGGACTAACTCGATTGGATGTGCTTGACCATCAACGTAGCCTGCAAAATCCTCGGCCGGCCAGCCCAAGCGCAGCAGTGACTGCTTAATCGCACCACGTTGGCTTGGTAGTACTGCAATTGTTTCGGCATCGATACGTGCGCCGAGCAAAGGTGCAATCTTGCGGGCACGGATAACTTCTTCTAGAACTGCGGTGTCGGTTGTAACAAGGATTAAGCCATGTACTGGATCGGCCTCCAGTCGCAGACGTCCATAGCGCGACATTATTTCGGCGACATCGATTAAGATTGAGTGCGGTACTGCATATCGAGAGTATTTAATAAGTGTGTCGATTACTTGTTCGGCATCGTGGCCGGCAGCACGTGCATTCCATAAACCAAGTGGTGTTAAACGATAGGTGTGAATGTGCTCAGGTGATCGCTCGAGCTCTGCAAAAGGAGCAATTGCGCGGCGGCACTCGGTCGAAAGCGGGTGGTCGATATCGAGAAGTAACGTCTTATCGCTTTGAACGATTAACGGGCCATCAGTCATTAAGTATGTCCTTGATAAGTGCGTGTAAAAGTGCGCTGCGGCGCTCAAGAGTCGTGATGTCAACCCACTCGTGTGCAGCGTGTGCACCATCTCCGATTGCACCTAAGCCATCTAGCACTTGTGCGCCAGCGGCAGCGGCGAAGTTACCATCACTTGCACCGCCGACTGATGCATGGCCAAGAGGTGGCATACCTAAGGCTTTAGCAACTTTCTCTGCTCGCTCGTACAGCGCCATTGTCGATGTTGTCTCAAGTGGTGGTCGATTAAATCCGCCGGTAATCTCATATCGCGCCGCCGGATTTACAGCAGTTAAATTTCGAACTGCAGTGTCTACTCGTTGCAGTTCGGCTATTGAAAATGAACGGATATCAATATCGAGTACGGCTAAATCTGGAACCGTGTTTGTCGTATTGCCCGAACGCAGCATCGTTGGAACAACGGTTGTACCTAACTCTTTGTTTTCAAGGCCCGAGAGCGCAAGGATTGCATGTCCCATTTCTACCGTGGCGTTAATACCTTTTTCTGGTTCAAGGCCTGCATGCGATGCCTTGCCATGAATCTTTACTTGATACATGGCAGTGCCTTTGCGCCCAGTCTTTACTTTTCCATTGAGCGTAGCCTCTAGAACTAAAACAGCTTTAGCCTTTGCCGAGATCTCTTTAATAAACTCTCTGCTCGTTGCACTACCTGTCTCCTCATCACTTGTCGCAACAAGGGCTGCCGACCCATTGATACCCTTCATTGCAAAGAGTGCCTGAATAAAACCGGCCTTCATATCGAAGATACCTGGGCCGGTAGCGACATTATCTTTAACGCTCCACACAGGTTGGAAAGAGCCTTTGGGCCAGACGGTATCTAAGTGTGCAAGCATAATCACATCAGGCTTCTCGGCGCCCCACCAAAAAACTGGGCGACCATTAACTTCGCGAATCTGTGCTGGAGTGCCAAGAACGTCGAGTGCGATCTGAGTTGCCAGCTTAATTACGTCGCGGCAGGCATCTAGATCATTAGTCGGTGATTCCAACCGCACGAGTTTTTCTAGCGCTGACAACATGGACTAATCCTATAACGGTGCTACGCCGGTGATGCGGGGAATTCGGAAGGATTGAACTTCGCCCGTTGCATGATCGCGGGCGATTAACGCCCCTGCGCTGACGCGGATTGGATCGATGATTCGGTGAGTGACCGAGCCATTGTTATCGGCGTATCCAATCGAGAGTGATTTCTCCTCTTGGATAAATCTATTTACTAAATCCATAGTTTCATTGGCGGTGCTGCGTGGCAATGCACCAAGTGCCTCGCTTGCAACCTGGCGCAATCGCGTCTGCTTATGGCTAGATTTTTCACCGGTACGAATAGCACGGATGGCGGTATTTAATGAATCCTCACTCGGAACTTCAATCTCACCGATAACACGTGGAGGTCGTGGCTTAGTCAGCGCGCGATTAACACGCGGACCGCTGAGCATTAAGCCGTTGGAGGATTCGGCGGCTGGCAGATAACCAGATTCTCGTAAAATACGCATTGCATCGGTGGCATCGTGATCGCAGATAACAACTTCGGGTGCAATACGGCGAAGTGCAAGCACCTCTAACTTTTTATCGTTCATGATCTGTGAGATTAGTGCGGTGTCTTCACAGCGAATAAATGAAGAGGTATTTCCAACGCGTAACTTGCCATGCTTTTTTGCAACATCGATGATTAAATACTCAAGAGGCTGTGGCATTGGCGTTTTAGATGTCTTGATAAGGAAGGTTTTGATCTCATCGCCCGTCTTGCCATGATCTAGTGCACGACGGATTGTTGCTTCGCTAAAGCGATAAACGGTTGCACCACCACGGCTTTCGATCTCAGCCATAATCGCTAACTGCTGTGAAATCTCATGCTCTAGGGGCCCTGGTGCAATTGCGGTGTTATCGCTCTGAATAAGAATATGGTCAACTGTTTTAGGTAAATCATCGTTGATTAGATTGAGATCGTCACCGTTTAAGAAGCCAACTCCGTATTTAGAGATTGCGCCCTGGCCCGTTATGCCGAGCCACTCGGCCTCACGCAGAGTCCACGTAGAGAGCTCTTCTTGCAGAGATGAGTTACGACGGACCGGGGCTCGCCAGTTCATGAGTTCGATAAATGATGTGGCATCTGGTGCAATAGATTGATTCTCAACCAGAATCGAAAGCGTTAATCCTCGAACACGCGAGGCGTTCACTCGGTCGAGCTCTGGGCCTAACGCTGCAACGTTCTTGGCCTCAGCTCTACCAACCAAGCCGCTTACGCGAGATGTAATCAACCAGGCCGATGCCAAGACTTGCCAACGATCGGCAGGTGTCTGCATGAGCCAGATATCAAACTTAGTGCTCGGCATGATGCGATCATCAGCGTCGATACTTATTAGTGATGTCAGATATGCCAACTCGGTAATAAAGGCGGTGCATGATTCGTCGACACCGAGGTGATTGGCGATTACTTTAAGATCCCGAACACCTAATCCACCGGCACGGAGCGCATCCGCCGGCTCTTCGGCCCAGAAGTTTAATAACTCTTCGACCCAGCGCAGCACCGTTGAAATATTTGCAATCGCCGCAAGATTTACTTGGCGCTCATCACGCTTGGTACCAGCTAAAACTGGAGGGTTAATAAAGTTTTCTTTATGTGTTTTTCCTCCGCGCAGATAAATACCAACTTCGCGTGGCAAAATAACCGTGCGCTGATCTAGCGGAACCAAAAACTTTCGCTCTAATAGCCAAGCAACACCTGGACCTGGATTCTTAATATCTCCGACACTGCCACGTGGTGGCCCCCAAATAAGTCGCTCTAATACTTTCTTTGCATCAGTTGGTGCATTATCTAGTTCGGCAAGTTTGAGTTTTGCCATCGAAACAGGGCCAAGAGCTGCAGGCTCGTTACCAATCACATCGCGTAACTGTGTTGGAAGACGCATGCCGTCATCGGATGGATAGATAAGTCCCACAGAGATTAAATGCTCAAGTGCACCAGAGGCAGCTTTATCTGTGAGTGCAACGAGTGATTTAAGCGTGAATGGCTCAGTGAGTGCGCCTGCGGCCTCTAATACTTGAAACTGCCATTGATTGAGTGAGTCAATTGCTCTGGCCAAACTTGGCGCAGAACATGCACGCACTGCAAGCGATGCGATATCGGGTGGTACGGGTGTTATGAGATCGGGGCGGGCGATAAATAAAGATAAAAAGGCAGCGTCATCAATACTACGTAAGTAGTCGGAGAATGAGCGCATTTCCATAACCTGCTAACATTACTGGGCTTTAGGAGTTATTGCGTAATCAGTGGCGCTTTCTACGTGGAGTCAGCCATGTCGCAGAGGCTGCAAGGCGCACCACGAAGGGTGAAATAGCTCGTCCAATAAAACGTGCTCGACGAAAATCATGTATCGGCCAACCCTCAGCCATTGCTCGGAGTCCTAAAATTGCATCGGGATTAATTGCCGATGGATGTCCAACGGACTGTAAAAGCGGCAGATCATTATGGCTATCAGAGTATGCATAGCATTCCGTCAAATTTAACCCACTGCGTGCCGCTAAATCTTGGACGGCAGCTGCCTTCTCTCTTCCGTGTAAGAGCGCACCAGACATTGCACCCGTATATGCACCATCTTTAATCTCAGCTTTACTACCAAGTGCTCCGGTGAAACCTAAACGGTTAGCAATGAGCACAGCCATATCTTCAGGGGCGGCGGTGACTAACCAGACCTCCTCCTGATTTGAAAGATGTTTCTGAGCAATATCTATGGTGCCCTGCCAGATTGCAGGGGATACAAACTCATCATAAATCTCTTGGCCAATGGCTTCGATATCTTTAACAGTATGACCACCGATGAAATCAGTTGCAGACTTTTGAAAACGTGCAATCTCTTCCTTGTTCTCTTTTCCAGTCAAGCGAAATCTCAGATTAGCCAGAACAAAGCGGGATATGTCCTTCTTCGTGAAGTAGCCCCGCTGGTACATGCCTCGACCAAGAAAGTAGATCGTAGAGCCACGAATCAGCGTGTTATCGACATCGAAAAAGGCCGCTCGCTTAGCCGTGAGTGCCATGTCACTACCCTAACGAACTTGACCGAATAGGGACGCTTTATGCTTGGTCAATGAGTTCAACGGTCCATGTGATTCGTCACGGCGAAGTAGAAAACCCAGGCAAAATTCTCTACGGCCGCCAACCCGGATGGAAGTTATCAAAGCGCGGTGTAGAGATGGCTACAACCCTTGGTGATTGGTCTAAATCAATTGATTTAGGAGCGCTGCATGTTTCTCCACTGCAGCGAGCTCAAGAAACTGCAGCGCCTATTGCAGCAGCGCATAATATTTCAATTACAACCGATGAGCGTTTAATCGAAGCTACAAATGTATTTGAAGGAAAAGGATTTGGCGTCGGCGACGGAGTTCTACGTCATCTAGCATCGTGGCGACATTTATGGAATCCGTGGAGACCGTCATGGGGCGAGCCATATGAGGAGCAGATCATACGGATGCTGGCAGCGATCTTTGCAGCACGTGAGGCCGCTCAAGGTAAAGATGCAATCTGTGTATCCCACCAACTTCCAATCTGGATTCTACGAAGTGCGATTGAAAGCCGTCGACTGCTACATGATCCGCGTAAACGAGAATGCTCATTAGCATCAGTGACCAGTGTTCATTTCGATGATGATGCTCTTATCTCAGGTCTTACATACTCCGAACCCGCACGTCATCTTTTACCAAAGAAATAAAATGAAGCGCATAAATAAAGTTTTTGGAGTGTTGATAATTACTATCTCCTTAACTAGCTGCAGCGGTGGCGGTTCATCTAGTTCGCAAGAGAGTTTTGTATCTGGAGATGGCTCGGTAACATTTATAAATCCAGCCGATCGCATTGATGCCCCGGCTTTAGCAGGCATGACACTCTCTGGGACAAATTATTCCTATGGAGTTGGCCGGGTTACTGTCGTAAATGTTTGGGCCTCATGGTGTGCACCTTGCCGTGCTGAAATCCCAACACTGATTGCGCTCTCTAAAAAGTATAGCGATGTCACTTTCATCGGAGTTCTCACTCGCGATATGCCACCTGCGGCAGAGGCCTTTGCGCGTAGATTCCAAATGCCATATCCAACGCTTATAGATGACTCAGTTCTGCTTGGCTTTAGAGATTCCTTGCCCGCTAATGCCATCCCATCAACGGCTGTAATCGATAGAAATGGCAAAGTCGCTGGGCGAATCCTGGGCGAAGTTACCGTTGCATCACTGTCTAAATTAATCGAAGAAGTGAGCTCGAAGTGAAAGACTTCTTCGTAGAGCAGATTATGAGCGGCTTTTTAATCGCCGCTTTTCCTGTCGCCTTTATCGCCGGTTTTATCTCCTTTCTCTCCCCATGTGTTTTACCACTTGTACCTGGCTATCTCTCTTTCGCAGCCGGGTTTTCAGCAAACCGTGGCAAGCTCTTTGTGGGCTCTTTGCTCTTTGTCGGTGGATTCTCTGTTGTATTCATCTCATACGGCGCCCTCTTTGGCGGCTTAGGAAACCAACTCGCTGCACACGAACAACTCATTTCACGGCTTCTTGGTTTACTAACAATCTTCTTAGGTTTTATATTTCTCGGTAAGTTTCCAATGGCACCAACTCTGCGTCCCCGCATCAAGACAACGGGCGGCTTAATCGGTGCACCGTTACTTGGATTTTCATTTGGAATCGGTTGGACACCGTGTATTGGGCCTGCCCTTGCCGCGGTGCAGACTCTGGCCTTCCAAGAGTCGAGTGCAATGCGAGGCGCAGTTCTCTCAATCGGGTATTGCTTAGGTTTGGGCCTGCCCTTTATAGCATCGGGAGTTTTTCTTGATCGTTCACAAAGACTCCGTAAATATCTTGTCCGTCGTGGAGATTTAATCTCAAAGATCGGTGGCGTATTTCTTATAGCTATTGGTCTCTTACAAGTCACCGGTATATGGGGAGAGATCATGAACTCACTTCGTTCGTTTATTTCAGATTTTATTCCGGTCGTATAAATGAGCCAAGAGGTACAACTTCCAGAGCTCGACAGCGTGGGCTTACTGCGATATGTATGGCGGCAGTTAACAAGTATGCGTACAGCTTTAATACTTTTGATGTTGTTAGGTATTGCAGCGGTGCCAGGCTCTCTTGTCCCGCAGCGCACGCAAAACCCAATGGCGGTAAGCGCTTCATTTAAGAGTTCACCAGAGCTCTCACGATGGATGGATCGCTTCTCCCTCTTTGATGTCTATGGATCGCCCTGGTTTAGCGCGATTTATATTCTTCTCTTCGTCTCGCTCATCGGCTGTGTTCTACCGCGCACCTTCGAGCATTTTCATGCCGCACGTGCACTACCGCCTGCAACGCCTAAAAACCTACACCGCATGGAGTTTTATTCGACATGGCCGGCCGTGGGTAACGAGCTTGAGCTTGCCCGTACCTGGTTTAAATCGCAACGTTTTAGAGTTTTAGAAAAAGATGGGAGCCTTTCAGCAGAAAAAGGTTTTGCTCGCGAAACCGGCAATCTATTTTTCCACCTAGCTCTTATTTTGATTTTGCTTGGAATCTCGTTTTCATCACTCTTTGGTATGCGGGGCGAGGCGATTCTAAATGTTGGCGAACGCTTTGTTAATACTCCTACGAGTTATGACTCTTTAGCCTATGGAAAACTCTTCAAAGATGGCAAGTTAGAGAAGTTTATAATCACCGTCGATAAATTTGATGCGACATATAACGTTGTAACCACTGCCCCCGAGGACTACACACTCAATGTGAGTTTGCGGACGGGAGATTTAACAACGGTGGAAAAGCAGGTTATTAAAGTTAATTCGCCACTTGCGATTGGAAATACAAAAATCTATCTTCAGGCAAATGGTTATTCACCAGTTGTGACGGTACGAGATTCAAAGGGCAACGTTGCTCTGCAAGGCGCAGTGCCATTTCTGCCACAGGATTCAAATCTGCGTTCAATCGGTGCGATTAAAGCCCCCGATGCCGATCCACAAGTGGGTTTTGTTGGATCTTTTGTTCCGACCTACCAGCGCAGCGATGGCAACGGTGCAATAAGCGTCTTCCCGCAGGCCCTTGACCCACGCCTGTTGCTCTCGGCCTGGGGCGGTGATCTCGGTTTAGATTCCGGCGTTCCGCAATCGATTTATCGAATCGATACGTCATCCATGTCACAGCTTGGCTTGAAATCATTAAAGCCGGGCGAAGTATTTACCTATGCCGGCGGCTCCATAACCTTTGAAGGTTATGTGCAGTGGGTCAACCTTCAGATTGTCGATGATCCTGGCAAGAACTTTGCACTGCTCGGGGCTATTGTTGCCATCCTTGGACTGCTGGCATCGCTGTTTACGCGCCGTCGCAGAATCTGGATTCGCGTAGGAGATGTAGTTGAGGTCGCAGGTCTTGCAAAGAATGCAGCACCGGGACTAGAGCAAGAGCTAGCAATCTTCACAACTGTCTTGAAGGGTGAGAAATAAATGTCACGCACATGGGCCTATCTCTCTAATTATTTAATTTATTCATCCATGGCCGTGTATACGCTCTCATTCTTTGCACATGCAGTTGAAACCGCCTGGGCGGTAAAGATTCCCAATGCAACAACTTCCAAGACGTTGGATTACAAGCGCACTGAAAAGGTTGCACGTATCGCAACTGCGATGATGATTCTAGGATTTCTACTTCTATTGGCAGGTGTTATCGCTCGTGGAGTATCGGCTGGACGAGTGCCGTGGGGCAATATGTATGAGTTTTCAATTACTGGAGCCTTAGCTTTTTCTGGTACCTACCTTGCCGCACTTCGCAAATACGATCTGCGTTGGCTGGGCCTGTTAGTTTCAATCGCGGTTCTGTTGACTCTCGGTACTGCAGTGGCGGTTTTGTATCGCCCAAGTGCACCTCTTGTTCCGGCTCTTAAATCAACCTGGTTAGTAATCCATGTTTCGGCGGCGATCATTTCAGGTGGAGTTTTTTTACTTGCAAATGCAATCGCTGCAGCGTATTTATATTTAGATTCGATGGAGTCAAAGGGCGAGCGCACTGCATGGGCCAAACGCCTGCCATCTCTTGAGTATTTAGATCAACTCTCATACCGCTTAGTTGCATTTGTATTTCCACTATGGACATTTGCTGTTATCGCAGGTGCGATCTGGGCAGAGAGTGCATGGGGGCGTTATTGGGGCTGGGATCCAAAAGAGACCTGGGCATTTATTACGTGGGTTGCATATGCGGCATATTTGCATGCGCGCGTAACGATTGGTTGGCGCGGCCGACGTGCAGCATGGCTATGTTTATTTGCAGGCTCTACATTTTTATTTAACTACGTGTACGTCAATGTTTGGGGCAGTGGAAAACATACGTATTCCGGGCTTTAAAGCTTTCTTAAGAAATCCGGATCATCATCTGGCGGCAAGATACGACGCTTTGGCCCCTTGAAGCCTTTAGGTTTATTTCTACCGGCAACTATATAAGCGATCGGCCCAATTGTTCCGATAAGAATAATTATCAAGATCCAACCCCACTTTGGAAGATTCTTGATTTGTGACTCATCTGCGCGGGCACAATCTATGAGTGCATAGATGGTTAGACCAAAGACAAGAAGTAAGGGGATGACACGTGACATGGCGCAATTATATCGCTAAGGCCAGTGTAAAGAGTGCTGAAAAGGTGAGTTGAAGTTTTGCGGTCTTACCTAAGAGTGGAATCAAGGCCGCCCCACTTGTTCCGCCCATGACTTGGCGGGCTAATGAGAATGTAAGTGGTGCCACAAGAAGCGTTAAGAGCGCAGTTGGTTTGAATGTAGCGATCGCAGCGGTGTGGGCCATTACGAGCAAGGCAACGAAGGCGCGACGGGCCGCTAAATCGCCCATGCGAACGGCGAGGGTTTTCTTGCCAACTACTACATCTTGAGTTAAATCTCGAAGGTTATTGATTGCAAGAATTGCACATGAGAGTGCGCCCATTGGTATAGCAACGATAAAACTCATAACGGTGATGGTCTCAGTCTGCACGTAGAAAGTTCCGATAGTTGCAACTAAACCAAAGAAGACGAAGACTGATATCTCTCCAAAGCCTCTGTAGCCATATGGTTTGTGCCCACCTGTGTAGCTCCAAGCCGCTGCGATAGAGATAGCACCGACGGCGATAAGAACCGGGGAGGTTAATATCGCTAACCACACTCCGCATATCGAGGCGATTGCAAAAGAGATAAAGGCCGCAGCTCTTACGCTCTGCGGAGTTGCCAAAGCACTAGCCACCAAACGTGTTGGGCCAATGCGATGAGTGTCGCTTCCTTTGATGCCATCAGAGTAATCATTAGCAAAGTTCACACCGATTTGAAGCCAGAGAGAGACCTTGAGAGCAAGAGCTGCACGGAACCAGTTGAAATCGCTGCCTGCCAGTGCCGATGCAACTAAGACCGGCGCAATTGCAGCGGGAAGGGTGCGCGGACGTGCGCCGAGAATCCATTTATTCATGCTCCACCATCTTTGCTAGAGCTAAGCGATCTACTTTGCCTATACCGAGCAATGGTAGTGACTCTATGATATGGATTCCCTTTGGCTTAGCGATAGCGCCAAGGGCGGCCTCTAAGTAATGTGAAATCTCTGTCTCATTAACCTCACCAACGATTGCTAGGTGAAGGGCCTGCCCCCACTGTGGATCACCGATAGCAAATGCGGCGCACTCAAGATCGGGGTAACGAACCGAGAGCGTGGCCTCAATAGCGGTGAGTGAGAGGTTTTCTCCACCAGTAATAATGACATCATCGGCACGACCCAGCACCCGAAGTTTTCCATCCTTAATCTCTCCAAAATCATTGGTAATAAACCAACCATCATGTAGTTGAAAGAGATCGGAGGAGTTTAAGTAATCAGTTGCTAAGACGGAACCGCGAATTTTAATAACTCCTCTTTCGGTAATGGCGAACTCAACACCATGTAATCCCTGTCCCTCATAGACACAACCTCCGCAGGTTTCAGTCATGCCATATGTTTCAACAACATGTATTCCGGCAGCTTCGGCCTGAGTGCGAAGTGTTGGAGCAAGGGCGGCACCGCCGACTAGAACAGCTTGTGTACCTTGCAAGTGGCGCAGTAATCGCTCATCTGAATTAAGAGCTCTAAATAACTGGGTTGGAACAATTGATGTGAAATCTACTTTCGGATACTCACCATCGAAATTTCGTAGGTCAACTGGAAGGGTGCCTACCTCTATCGAACGGATAATTACATTTACTGCAGCTATATGAGTAACTGGAAGAAGTAGCGACCACTGTGCACCGGCGATAGCGCCGATGAAAGAGTTAGATGCCTGCGCCGATGCGATTAGTGAATCACGCGTGAAGGCGACCTCCTTGATTAATCCCGTGCTTCCACTAGTGCCAACAACGATGGCGATATTTTTCGCAGCCAGCTTAGACCGAACCTCGCCGAAGCTAAGGGCAGGGCCGTGCCCAACCAGGGCGGCAGTGATTTGCACCGCTAACTGCGTGATTTCACAGGCAGGGCTGGCTTGTAGTAATTCTCGTTGTGACGACATGTCCATTGCAGCCGTAGGCTATCGCTAGCAACGATATTGGAGGAAATGTGAGCAAGCCGATTAATCGCGAGTTTGGTAGCCGTGAGATCCCTAGTTGGGTAGTGGCCCCAGGTGGAGAGAGCTTCACCGACATTAGATATCAAATGAGTGAGGGTATGGCCAAAATCACCATTAACCGTCCCGAGCTTCACAACGCATTTCGCCCGCAGACGATCATTGAGCTGATTGAGGCTTTTTCACTAGCGCGCAACAATGAAGATGTTGGCGTAATTATTTTAACTGGCGAAGGCACAAAGGCTTTCTGTTCAGGTGGAGATATTAATGTGCGCGGTGATGATGGATATCTTGGCGATGACAAACTCTCCAAAAAAGGCATTGGTCGATTAAATGTTTTGGATCTGCAGGTGCAGATTCGCCGTATACCTAAACCAGTTGTTGCAATGGTTGCTGGGTGGGCTATTGGCGGCGGACATGTTTTACATGTCGTCTGTGATTTAACAATCGCTGCCGATAATGCAAAGTTTGGTCAGACCGGTCCAATGGTTGGCTCATTTGACGGTGGCTACGGTGCCGGCTTATTAGCCGCACACGTTGGTCAAAAAAAGGCGCGCGAGATCTGGTTTATGACAAGGCAGTACGGTGCGCAAGAGGCTTTAGATATGGGCTTGGTCAATACCGTTGTTCCAGTTGCCGAACTAGAGGCTGAAACAGTTTCGTGGTGTCGCGAGATGCTTCGCAACTCACCACTTGCTCTACGTTTATTGAAATCTAGTTTGAACGCCGCAGATGATGGTTTAGCTGGAGTACAACAGTTAGCTGGCGATGCAACGCTGCTGTTTTATTTGAGCGAAGAAGGTCAAGAAGGCCGCGATGCTTATAAGGAAAAGCGCTCTCCCGATTTCAAGAAATTCCCAAAGCGCCCATAAGCAATGCTTGACTCAATCCTAGGTTCACTCAAAGTTGTTGCACTTGCGACTAAGACCGACTTTCGCTCGGTTACCTCGCGCGAGGTTGCACTCTTTGAAGGCCCAATGGGTTGGGCAGAGTTCTCTCCATTTCTTGAATACAGTTACGAAGAGTCGATACCGTGGTTTCTCAGTGCGATAGAAGCGGCATATATTAAAACGCCACCACTAATTAGAGCCACTGTCGAAGTGAATGCAACGATGCCGGCGATCGATAACCCAGATGAAATCGCCGAGATTCTCAGCTCTTTTGATGGGGCTACAGTCGTAAAGATCAAAGTCGGCGGGGATGCAAGGGCGGATTTAGCCCGTATTGCATGCGTACGAGAGCTATGTCCAGAGGCCCGGATCAGGATTGATGTCAATGGTTTGTGGAGCGTTGATCAAGCGGAGGCATTTTTAGATCAAGTGGGCGAGATTGAATATGTTGAGCAACCATGTTTGACGATTGATGAGCTGCGTGAACTCAAAAAGCGTTCGGGAGTAAAAATCGCAGGGGATGAAATAATCAGAAAAGCTAAGAATCCCTTCGCTATAGATCTCTCTGACGCCATCGATATTCTTATCTTAAAGGTCGCACCGTTAGGTGGAATAACTCGTGCCATTGAAATCGCACACCACCACCAACTCCCAGTTGCAGTTTCAAGTGCACTGGAGAGCGCAGTTGGAATTTCATATGGATTAAAGCTTGCTGCAGCCCTACCCCAGTTAGATTTCGCATGCGGTCTTGGTACTGGGGCATTGCTTGCAGTTGATGTAGCCGAGCTGCCAATTATCAATGGAGCGATTCAGGTAAGAGATGTAGCACCTGACTCTGGCGCTCTCATCAAATACGCAGTGTCGAACGAGCGTCTAAACTGGTGGAAGAATCGGATTCGAATGACATGGAGCGCTGGTGCGCAGGCAATTGTGCAGGAGAAAGGGTGGATCCTATGAACGCATCAACATCCTTAGCGCGCGTCATTGTCCGCCAGATTATTGAGGCCGGTATTACCGATGTAGTTATCTCTCCTGGCTCCCGTAACGCACCGCTTTCTCTAGCCTTTAACGCCGCAGCTGCGCGAGGGTTAATTACAATTCATATACGAATCGATGAGCGCACAGCTGCTTTTTTTGCACTCGGCTTAGTTAAATCAACTGGGCGAGCAGTACCAGTTGTGTGTACGAGCGGTACGGCCGTAGCCAATTACCATCCAGCTGTTTTAGAGGCCAACCACACCAATGCAGCGCTCTTAGTTTTAACTGCCGATCGCCCTGCGATGCTTCGTCGCACCGGTGCAAATCAAACAACAGAGCAGGCACGGATCTTTGGCAAGGCGGTTAGATACTTTGCCGATATCGATGGTCCGGTTTTTCCGATGGAGCTGCCGCTAGATAGTCTGCGCTTTGGGCCCGTGCATTTAAATCTACAGTTTGATGAGCCCTTATTGCCCGATGATTCAACACAGTGGCTAGATGAGATTAAGCTCGCTCCGATTACTTTCAAGGCGCGAAAAAAGACGGCCGCATTAAAGCTTCAAGCTAACCGAGGTGTTCTAGTGATTGGCCATGATCGAGGCGGATTAAGTGTTGAGGCGGTCACAAAGTTTGCTAAAAAACTTAACTGGCCCATCATCGCTGAGGACCCTCTCTCTTTTCCAGATGCGATTGCACATGCATCGATTTTTTTAACCTCCCCTGCAGTGCGAAGTGTCTTAGCTGCGCAGGTCGCCATAGTTATTGGCCGCACCACGCTTTCGCGATCGGTCAACGCTCTCATCGGGTTAGCGCCAGTGACATATGTGATTGATCCACGTATTGCAACCGTCGATGGTGATCGAGCGGCAGATAAACGTTTCACTGAGGTTCCAACTCTAGATTGCGTTATGGCATCCGATGATTGGATTGCGCAGTGGCGGAAATACTCACAACGATGTGCGAAGTTAATTACCGAAATCGCGGGCTGGAATGAAGCATCGATAGCCAAAGAGATCGCTGCGGCGATCCCAGATGGCTCGGCGCTCTTTGTTTCATCTTCGCGCCCGATTCGTGACCTCGAGGGATTTGCAACTCCACGCAGTGGAATCACAACTTATGCCAATCGTGGATTAGCTGGGATTGATGGCAATATATCTACAGCGCTAGGAGTGGCCTCGGGTCACGTCCAGACATTTGCAGTGCTAGGCGATTTAGCTTTTCTACATGACATTACAGGTTTGATTACCCATGAAGATATCAACTGTAGATTTATCGTAATCAATAACGATGGTGGTGGAATATTTTCAACTCTGCCACAGCGCGGGGTAGAGGGATTTGAAACCGTCTTTGGAACACCACATGGCTTAGATCTTGCAACGATTGCCCTCTCCTTTGGTATACCAGCATCAACAATTACGACTATCGCCCAGCTCAAGAAAGTATTTTCAGCACCCGTCAAAGGCATATCGGTTGTTGTTGCAAAAGTTCAATCGCGTGAGGCAAATGCCGATACCCTAAAAGCTATTTATGAAAAGATGAACTCTATTTAAGCAAGCGCACTGCGCATGGGAACAAGTTTGGCTTCACTTTCAGCTAACTCTTTAGATGGATCAGAGCCTGCAACGATTCCGCAGCCGGCAAAGATCCGTATCGAATCCCCATTTATCTGGCCACAGCGCAGCGCGATTCCGAGCTCGCCATCACCGGCGGCATCGATCCAACCGACTGGGCCGGCGTAACGCCCACGTGACATAGATTCGATCTCAGTAATAAGTTGTCCAGCCTGCTCACGCGGTGTGCCACAAACGGCGGCCGATGGATGAAGTTGTTCGAGAATCGTAAATGCATCCACATGGGCTAATTTTTCAGCTAACGCCCCGGTTACGTCGGTTGCTAAGTGCATGACATTTGCTAAGTGCAGTACATAGGGCGAGTCAGGGACATTTGTCGATGTGCAAAATGGTTCGAGGGCATCGGCTACAGATTGCACTGCATATAGATGTTCCTCTAGATCCTTCGATGATCGTGCAAGAGATGCCGCAAGTGCTAAATCTCGCTCGTCATCACCAGTCTTGCTAATCGTGCCGGCTAAAACACGGGAAGTAACCATCTTGCGCGACAAGCGCAGTAGTAGTTCGGGTGTTGCACCGACAAGGCCTGCCACTGCGAAGTTCCATGTCGAGGGATATTCGGCGGCTAACTTCTTCAAAATTGTGCGAGGCTCAATATTTTTATCTGCATGCCCTGTGAAATCCCGTGCCAGCACAACCTTATCGAGCGCACCGCTTTGAATACGATTGATGGCCGTAGATACACGGGCCTTCCATGCAGCATCTGCATTGTTTTCGCTATCCCATGCAATTGTATTATGAATTAAATCTGGCGCGGTTACATTTAAATCTGGCTGAGGTGATGAACCAATCCAGGTGATCCATGATTTATCGCCCTTCTTACCAACTATCACTTGCGGAATTATCAAAACCGATTCATCGTCGGGAGAAAAAGAAAAAGATGCAAAGAGAACCGGCCCTGTGCCATTTCCATGAACAGAGTTTGTAACGGCGAAGCCTTCGAGTTGTTTGAGCCACCAGTTACGTGCATCGACAAAGCGTTGCGGGCCACTGATGGTCGTTGTTGCGAAAACACCCCAACCAACTAAGCCCTCACCAGCTCTCACCCACGAGAGTGGATTGGCATCGGGCAATAAATCCAGCAGTGGCAGGTGCTCACCACAGTGCGTAGTTGTAACGGGGATTAGCGTGGGCATTAGTTATTTTTTAGCGGTTCTTATGGTTTACGAAGCGCCACAGAATTGGGAGCGATGTTCCTGCGATGGCGATTTTTAATGCCTCTCCAACAATGAATGGCGTAAATCCAGCAGCAATTGTCCAGGCCCAATCTTTGCCAGTGAAATGATGTAACCAAACAAGTCCACATGAGAAAATAATAAGATTGCCAAATAACATCGATGGAAGCGATGTAAGAAATCTCTGATCTAATCTGCGCTTAGCTAAAAACCCTAAGAGATATGTTGCAACCATCATTCCAATTAAATATCCGCCCGTTGCACCGGTGATTTTTTCAACTCCAGAGCTGGCTCCGGCAAATACCGGTGCACCTGCAATGCCTGCTAGTAGGTACATGGCAAAGGTCGCTAAGCCGAGCCCTGATCCATATGTAGTTCCTATTAAGAGCACTCCTAGAGTTTGACCCGTAACAGGTACTGGGGAGCCAGGGATAGGGATTGCAATGCGTGCCATCGCTGCAAGGAAGAGAACTCCGCCTGCAGCTAATGCCGCCTTAGTTAGCGCCGAGCTGTGTGGCAGGACAGTTGCACGAAGGCAAGTAGCAGGAAATGACATCGGTGGGTCTCCTAGAGCGATGAAGTTGTGGATGAGCCTACTTCAAGGGAGAATGCAGTTATGTCCCGCGCAAATCTCGGCAAAGATCCAGATGAGGTTGCAGCGATGTTTGATGGAGTGGCACAGCGATACGACATCGTTAACGATCTCCTATCTCTTGGCCGAACTAAGGCCTGGCGCCGGGCGGCTACTAAGATCATCGCTCCAGCCCCAGGTATGGAGATCCTGGATGTGGCGGCCGGGCCTGGCTCATCATCGGAGCCGCTGCACAGGGCAGGGGCTACCGTCCTTGCAACGGATTTCTCTGAGGGGATGTTGGCCCAGGGGCGAAAGGCCCGTCCCTATCTGAACTTTTCCACAGCCGATGCCCTCAACCTGCCCTTTGAGGCAGAGCGCTTTGATGTCACGACCATCTCCTTTGGCCTTCGAAATACTGTGGACTACCCAAAGGCGCTCGCTGAGGCGCTACGCGTGACAAAGACAGGGGGGCGCATGGTCGTCATCGAGTTTTCGCACCCCACCTGGCGCCCATTTCGCCGGCTTTATATGGGCTATCTCATGCGCGTCCTGCCGGCGATAGCGCGAAGAACCGCCTCAAATCCCGAGGCCTATCTCTATTTAGCCGAGTCCATTAGGGCCTGGCCCGACCAAGTGCAGTTAGCTGCGGCCATGAAGGCGGCAGGTTGGGGCTCGGTTACATGGAAAAACCTGAGCTTTGGAGTTGTTGCAGTTCACATCGGGATAAAAGGGTAGCGGTCATTGGACTAGCCCCAACGACTCTAAGATTTATTTCGTGATATCCACATCGAATCCATACGTGCCGATTCTGGTGCTTGGGGCTATCGGCTTTGGCTTTGCGATATTTTCAGTTGTAGCAGGTGCCTTAACTGGACCAGCTCGCTACAACCGCGCAAAGCTGGATGCATACGAGTGTGGAATCGAGCCATCACCACAAGCGGCCGAAGGTGGGCGCTTTCCAGTCAAGTATTTCTTAACTGCAATGCTTTTTATTATCTTTGATATAGAAATTGTTTTTCTCTATCCATGGGCAGTGACCTTTGACCAGCTAGGGATCTTTGGCCTTGTTGAAATGGCGATCTTTATCGGTACCGTCTTTGTTGCATATGCCTATGTCTGGCGCCGCGGCGGATTGGAATGGGATTAAAGAATGGGTCTAGAAGAAAAAATTCCAAGTGGTTTTCTATTAACGACAGTTGAAAAGCTTGCCGGCTATATGCGCAAGAACTCATTGTGGCCAGCCACTTTTGGCCTTGCATGTTGCGCAATCGAAATGATGGCCGTTGGCTCTGCTGCAAAATACGATATTTCACGCTTTGGTATGGAGGTCTTTCGCGCATCACCGCGTCAGGCCGATCTGATGATTGTGGCCGGCCGTGTATCTAACAAGATGGCACCAGTCCTGCGTCAGATTTACGACCAAATGTCGGCCCCTAAATGGGTCCTTGCTATGGGTGCCTGCGCGTCATCGGGTGGAATGTTTAACAACTATGCAATCGTGCAGGGCGTTGATCACGTAGTACCAGTTGATATCTATCTTCCTGGCTGTCCACCGCGTCCTGAGATGTTGATGGATGCAATTTTGAAACTTCACGAAAAGATTTACGATGAAAAACTCGGTTCTAATCGTGCACAGATTGTGAAAGAAGTTGAACTCGCAGCGATGAATGCAAAGCCAACGCATGAGATGAAGGGCTTGCTCGCATAAATGACTGACTCTGACATGTTTGGTGCACGCGGTACTGGGGATACATCTGGTTACGGCGGTCTTGTCCGCAGCCCGGCCTCTGCGGGCTCATCGGAGCGCCCCTATGGTGGTTATTTCGATGGGATTGCCGATGATTTAGAGCGCGCATACCCCGAATTTTCTACTGCAATTGAGCGCATAGTTGTTGATCGCGGCGAATTAACTCTGCATGTAAAGCGTGAAAAATTAGTAGAAGTTGCGATGATTCTGCGCGATAGTCTGAAGTTTGAAATGTGCATGGGCGTCTCTGGAATCCATTACCCAAATAATCTTGGCTGCGAACTTGTTGCCGTCTATCCACTTCTTTCGATGACTAATAACCGTCGAATTCGCCTCGAAGTCTGCGTTTCAGATTCAGATGCACATATTCCATCACTGGTTAAAGTATGGGCTGGCAACAACTGGCATGAGCGCGAAACATTCGACATGTTTGGAATCATCTTCGATGGCCACCCAGGGCTCACTCGCATCTTGATGCCAGATGATTGGCAAGGTCACCCACAACGTAAAGACTATGCACTTGGTGGGATTCCAGTTGAGTACAAGGGTGCGACGATTCCAGCACCTGATAATCGCCGGAGTTATAAATGACAACATTTGATCCATACGCACCATCACGCGAGACAACCGAGGGCACCGTCTTCTCAGTTACCGGTGGCGATTGGGACTCACTCGTACAGGAAATTGGCTCGACAAAAGAAGAGCGCGTTGTTGTCAACATGGGTCCACAGCATCCATCGACACATGGTGTGCTGCGCTTAGTTCTAGAGCTTGAGGGCGAAACCGTTACAGAGGTGCGTTGCGGTATTGGTTATCTCCATACTGGAATTGAAAAGAATATGGAGTTCCGTAATTGGACTCAGGGTACGACTTTTGTAACACGCATGGATTATCTAGGACCGATTTTTAACGAGACCGCATACTGTTTAGCCATTGAAAAGCTACTTGGAATAACCAATGATCTTCCTGAGCGGGCTAGCGTTATTCGCGTCATGATGATGGAGCTCAACCGAATCTCCTCACATATGGTCGCACTTGGCACCGGAGCTCTCGAACTCGGGGCAATTACCCCCATGTTCTATGCCTTCCGTGAACGCGAGATTGTCTTAGATCTCTTTGAAATGATCTCTGGTTTGCGCATGAATATGGCCTATATCCGCCCAGGTGGTGTCCAACAGGATCTACCAGAGGGAGCAATTGCCAAGATCCGCGATGCAGTAAAACTGATGCGCAAGAACTTTAAAGACAACACATCCTTGCTAGTCGGTAACTCCATCTGGCTTAAGCGAACACAAGGAATTGGTTATTTAGATTTGGCTGGCGCAACGACACTTGGCATCACGGGGCCAGTGCTTCGCTCAACCGGCCTGCCATGGGATCTACGTAAGGTACAGCCATATTGTGGGTATGAAAACTATAACTTTGATGTCATTACCGCCGATACATGCGATGTCTATGGACGTTTCTTGATTCGCATGAACGAGCTCGAGCAGTCATTGCGCATTATCGAACAGGCTTTAGATAAATTAGAAAAGCTTGAAGGGGCACCAGTTATGGTCGCTGATAAAAAGATTG
The DNA here is from genome assembly GCA_009691145.1 of Candidatus Planktophila sp. Classification (GTDB taxonomy): domain Bacteria; phylum Actinomycetota; class Actinomycetes; order Nanopelagicales; family Nanopelagicaceae; genus Planktophila. Next base: position 29,297 of record SHVG01000004.1, read on the forward strand.
CATGGCCAGCCCAGCTAACACTTGGCAGCGATGGACTTGGTAACTCACTCAACCATATCCGCGAAATCATGGGCACCTCGATGGAGTCTTTGATTCACCACTTTAAATTAGTTACCGAAGGCTTTCAGGTTCCTTCTGGCCAGGTATATGCAGCCGTTGAATCTGCTCGTGGAGAGCTTGGCGCACATGTTGTATCCGATGGCGGAACCCGCCCATATCGAATGCACTTTCGTGAACCATCATTTAATAATCTACAAGCAACATCTGCAATGAGTGAGGGCGGAATGATCGCTGACATTATTGGTGCAGTTGCATCCATCGACCCAGTTATGGGAGGTGTCGACCGCTAATGGCTTACTCAAACGAAGATCTCGCAACTATGGATTCAATCATCAAGCGTTATCCGCGCTCTCGTTCTGCGATTATGCCACTTCTGCACTTTGTGCAGTCCCGCGTTGGTTTTGTAAATGGCGAGGGCATTGAACTTATTGCAAAACTACTAACTCTTGAAGCGGCAGAGGTTTCAGCCGTTGCTACTTTTTATACGCAGTACAAGCGCAGCCCAGTTGGTGAATACCACGTTGGCGTATGCACAAATACTTTATGTGCAGTAATGGGCGGAGATGCCATCTTTGCCGGGCTTAAAGAGCACCTGGGCCTGGAAAACGATGGGGTTACCGCCGATGGCAAAGTCTCTCTCGAGCATATCGAGTGCAACGCTGCATGTGATTACGCACCCGTAGTTATGGCCAACTGGGAGTTCTATGACAACCAGACTGTGCAGTCGGCAAAGGATTTAGTTGATTCAATGCAAAGTGGCAATCCAAAGCCGCCAACACGTGGAGCAAACACTTTAGTTACTTGGAAAGAAGCATCGGCTGTTCTGGCAGGTATCAACGATGGAAAAGCACATGAGGGTGTTCAAGCAGGCGGGCCAACACTTCTTGGCTTAAAGATTTCGAAAGAGGGCAAGTAATGAGACAGTTAGTGCCCGTACTTTCAGCGCATTGGGATGAAAAGGATTCATTTACAATCGAGGCTTACACGCGCCATGGTGGATACAAGGCTGCACAAAAAGCATTAGCTATGGATCCAGATGCCGTCATCCAATTAGTTAAGGACTCAGGTCTGCGTGGCCGTGGTGGTGCAGGTTTCCCAACTGGAATGAAATGGGGATTTATTCCGCAGGGTGATAATAAAGCCCACTACTTAGTAGTTAACGCCGATGAATCCGAACCAGGGACATGCAAAGACATGCCATTACTTATGGCTAACCCACATGTTTTAATTGAAGGCTGCATCATTGCCTGCCATGCAATTCGTGCGAAGTATGCATTTATTTATATTCGTGGAGAAGTCACGCATATTGTCCGCCGAGTCAATCAAGCAATCGAAGATGCCTACAAGGCAGGCCACTTAGGCAATGGCGTTGAGATTGTTCTGCACGTTGGCGCAGGTGCATATATCTGTGGCGAAGAAACGGCATTACTTGATTCACTCGAAGGCTTCCGCGGCCAACCCCGTCTGCGTCCGCCATTTCCAGCGATCGCCGGTTTGTATGCGATGCCAACAGTTGTCAATAACGTCGAATCCATCGCATCGGTTCCTGCGATTATTTTAAATGGTGCTCAGTGGTACCAGTCGATGGGTACTGAAAAGAGCAAGGGAACAACGCTCTATTCGCTATCGGGCCACGTCAAGAACCCTGGTCAGTTCGAAGCACCCCTTGGGATAACTCTGCGTGAGCTCCTCGAGCTTGCCGGCGGAATACGTGATGGCCATCGCTTAAAGTTTTGGACACCCGGTGGATCATCGACTCCGATATTTACCGATGCACACTTAGATATCCCTTTAGATTACGAAGGCGTTGCAGCAGCTGGATCCATGCTTGGAACAAAGGCTTTACAGATTTTCGATGAGACAACCTCGATTGTTCGCGCCGTACTGCGGTGGACCGAGTTCTATAAGCATGAGTCCTGCGGCAAGTGCACACCATGTCGCGAAGGCACGTGGTGGTTAGTGCAAATCCTGCGCGATTTAGATGCAGGTGTGGGCACAGAGGAGGATCTCAATAAGCTTCTAGATATCTGTGACAATATCGCTGGCCGTTCATTTTGCGCTCTAGCCGATGGTGCTGTTGCACCGATTATCTCTTCGCTCCAATATTTCCGCCAAGAGTATCTAGATCAACTTGCTAATAAGGGTCCACTCTTTGATCCAATGGATTCAACTTTATTTGCATCCTCAAAGGCGGGTGCGTAAGTGAGCACCACCGAGATTGTTGACATGATTACCGTCGTTATCGATGGCTTTGAAGTAAGTGTTCCAAAGGGAACATTAATTATCCGCGCAGCCGAGCAACTCGGTATCCAGATTCCACGCTTTTGTGATCACCCGCTGCTAGATCCAGTTGGTGCATGCCGTCAATGTTTAGTCGATATCGAAATCAACGGTCACGCATTTGCAAAACCTCAGGCCTCATGCACAATCCCTGTAGAGCCAGGAATGATTGTAAAAACTCAACTCACATCTGTCGTTGCCGATAAAGCACAGAAGGGTGTGATGGAGCTTTTGCTCATTAACCACCCACTGGACTGCCCAGTCTGCGACAAAGGTGGAGAGTGTCCATTACAAAACCAGGCGATGAGTAATGGTCAGGGACAAACTCGTTTCGAAGGCACCAAGCGCACCTTTGAAAAGCCAGTCAATATCTCCTCACAGGTCTTACTTGATCGTGAACGCTGTATTTTATGCGCACGCTGCACTCGTTTTTCAGATCAAATCGCTAGTGATCCCTTCATTACTCTCAATGAGCGTGGAGCGCTGCAGCAGGTTGGTATCTACGAAAAGGTCCCATTTAAATCGTATTTCTCTGGCAATAGCGTCCAGATCTGCCCAGTCGGTGCTTTGACCGGCGCTTCTTACCGATTCCGCGCCCGTCCATTTGATTTGGTCTCAACACCATCGGCATGTGAGCACTGTGCATCTGGCTGCGATATGCGCACCGATGTCCGTCGGGGTAAGACACTTCGTCGTCTTGCCGGTGATGATCCAACCGTAAATGAAGAGTGGAACTGCGATAAGGGACGCTGGGCATTTAAATATATAACTGCAATTGACCGCTTAACTCACCCACTCGTGCGCAATGATGCAGGTGTTCTAGTCGAGGCATCATGGCCAGAAGCGCTTGCTGCAGCGGCTAAAGGTTTAAAGGAAAATACTTCGGCAGTGCTAGTCGGTGGCCGTGCAACCTATGAAGATGCATATGGCTATAGCAAGTTTGCACGTGTAGCACTTGGTACCAACGACATTGATTTCCGATCACGTCTTTCCTCCGATGAAGAGCGCGAATTTTTAGCGGCCCATGTAGTTGGTTCATCAACGACATATCGCGATATCGATCGTGCTGATCATGTTTTGTTAGTCGGCTTCGAACCCGAAGAAGAGTCACCCATAGTCTTCTTGCGATTAAATAAGCAGTTCCGCAAGCGCGCCTTAAAAGTAACGGCAGTTGCTAGCAAGCTTTCAATCGGTGTCGACAAACTCAAGGGTGAGTTTGTAAAGGTTGCTCCTGGTCAAGAAGCAGCTGCCATTGCAAAGGCTGCACTCACTTCTCAATCAATTATTCTTGTTGGAGAGCGTGCCTCTGAGAGTGCCGGAGCATTAACGGCCATTGCCGCGTTGGCAGATTCAACGGGTGCAAAGATCGCTTGGATTCCACGCCGCGCAGGCGAGCGTGGCGCCCTAGAGGCTGGAGCGATCGGCAACTTGTTGCCAGGTGGCCGCCCAGTTGCAGATGCCGCAGCCCGCGTGGATATCGCCGCGCTGTGGGGAACATCTACACTTCCATCGAGTAATGGCCGCAGTAGCGATGAGATTATTGCGGCAGTACATTCAGGTGATATCGCTGCACTACTAGTTGGTGGCGTTGATCCACTCGATGGCAATAACAGCGCAGCGGCCTTAGCCGCACTTGAGAGAGCATTTGTTGTCTGCCTTGAAATCGCACCGAGTGAAGTCACGATGCGCGCAAATGTTGTTCTGCCAGTTGCAGCAATCACTGAAAAGAGCGGATCATTTTTAAATTGGGAAGGCCGCGCGCGTTCATTTGATGCCGCAGTCGACGAATCACTTAATCGCAGTGATCTTCGAATCCTTTCAATGATTGCCCAAGAGATGGGTGCTGCACTAAACCTGGGTACCGTGAGAGCGGCGGCAAAAGAGATTGCATCACTTGGCCCATGGGATGGCGCACGAGTATCAATGAAGGCGGTTAGTGCGGCAAAGGCCCCAGCATTAAAAGCAGATCAATTTATTCTTAACTCATGGAGACGTTTGTTAGATCTTGGAACCCTTCAAAAGGGTGAAGAAAACTTAGCTGGCACTGCGCGTCAAACCATTGCAGTGATATCCCCAAGCCGTGCTCAAGTAATGGGTGTGACAGATGGAGATCTATTAAAGATTTCAACTGCACAGGGCTCGGTAACTTTGGCCGCTTTAGTTGAAGATATTCATGACGATGCAGTCTGGGCACCACGTAATTCACGTGGCTCTCAATTACTTGTAAACCTAGGTGTCGGACATGGCGCAGTAGTTACGGTGGTGAAGCTATGACAACAGCACAATTAATCGGTGCCGATCCAGGTTGGTTAATCACCGTAAAGGCCTTACTCGTCTTTATCGCTTGTGTAGTTCTGACCCTGCTTTCGGTATGGGGAGAGCGCCGCTTAGTGGCTCGCATGCAACAGCGCCCAGGACCCAACCGTGTTGGCCCATTTGGATTAATTCAAGCACTAGCCGATGGTGTGAAACTCGCACTTAAAGAGGATATTATTCCGGCAGCTGCCGATAAGGTCGTCTTTGTTTTAGCTCCAATTATTAGTGCTACAACCTGCTTTATGTCCTTTGCCGTTATCCCTATTACTGGCCCAGTGACCTTGTTTGGTCAAAAAACTGCGATGCAGTTAACCGATCTTCCAATCGGGGTTCTCTATGTCCTGGCAATCTCATCAGTTGGTGTCTATGGCATTATCTTGGCCGGTTGGTCATCAGGCTCTACTTATCCACTTCTTGGTGGTCTGCGCTCTAGCGCACAGGTTATTTCCTATGAAATCGCGATGGGGCTCTCTCTTGTCGCCGTATTTATCTATGCAGGCTCCATGTCGACATCAGATATCGTGGCCGCTCAATCTACGATGTGGTACGCCGTTGTCTTGTTCCCATCCTTTGTCATCTATGCAATATCTATGGTCGGTGAAACCAACCGTGCACCATTTGATTTAGCTGAAGCCGAAGGCGAGCTCGTCGGTGGTTTTCATACCGAGTATTCATCTCTAAAGTTCGCACTCTTCTTCCTAGCTGAATACGTCAATATCGTTGCCGTATCTGCCCTTGCAACGACACTCTTCCTTGGTGGCTACCACGCACCACCGTTCTTAGGCTTTACTGAAAACTGGCTCGGTGGTTGGTTCACTGCAATCTGGTTCTTCTCTAAGGTATTGGTCTTCTTCTTCGTATTCGTCTGGCTACGAGGAACACTGCCTCGTCTGCGTTACGACCAGTTCATGCAGTTTGGCTGGAAGGTATTGATTCCAGTTTCAATCGTATGGATCCTTGTAGTTGCAACACTTCGTCTACTTTCACTGCAGGGAGCGCCGCGCTTAGTCGTTGTCGGCTTTGCAAGCTTTGTAGTTCTGCTCGTCATGTTGGTCAATATCGGCTTTGAGAACGCCAAAAAGAAGAGGGAATTGGCCGTGATCGATGATGCATCAGCGCCAAGCTTTGCCGTTCCATCACTTCCGATGAATATCTCGAGTATCAATGTTTCATCACCTAACAAAGGAGTCGACCGTGGCTGAGATCGAACCTTTAAAGAACAACGACGTAGATCTTAAAAAAGTTGAGTTCACTCAAGTCGATCAACCTGGCTCCGTTGGATTATTTGGCCACATGAAAGGCTTCTGGGTTACTTTTTCAACGATCTTTAAGAGGCCTGAAACCGTTGAATACCCTGAGGTTAAGGTACCTACACAGGAGCGCTTCCACGGACGCCACCAGTTAAACCGCCACCCAGATGGTCTTGAAAAATGTATTGGCTGCGAGCTCTGTGCATGGGCCTGTCCAGCAGATGCGATCTATGTTGAAGGTGCCGACAACACCGAAGAGCATCGCATGTCACCTGGTGAGCGCTACGGCAAGGTCTATCAAATTAACTATCTGCGCTGCGTTTTCTGCGGACTCTGTATCGAAGCCTGCCCAACGCGAGCGCTTACGATGATAAATGAGTACGAGCTCGCCGATGACTCGCGCGAAAAACTAATCTTTGAAAAAGATGACCTACTTGGGCCACTACGTGCCGGTATGTTGATGCCACCGCATCCAATGTATCCAGGTATGGATGATAAAAATTACTACAGAGGCGAAGTCACTGAAGCTCACCCATCACAGGACGTAAAGTAAATGAACGAGTTAGCCCTACAAGTTGGTCAGACTGCAGCCCCTGAAGCGATGCTTTTCTGGATTCTTGCACCGTTAACTCTTGCAGCCGCTCTTGGAATGTTACTGGTTAAAAAAGCCGTTCACTCTGCAATCTTGATGGCATTTGTCATGGTCGCACTTGCAATCTTCTATATCGCACAGGGTGCACCGTTTCTTGGAATCGTACAGATCGTTGTCTACACAGGCGCGGTCATGATGCTCTTTCTCTTTATTCTTATGCTCGTCGGTGTTGATTCATCGGACTCGCTCACAGAGACAATCCGCGGTCTTCGCCCAATTGCAATTACTGCAGCGGTAGGTTTTGGCGGCCTCTTAGTATCTCTGCTGGGTCGTGCATCAATTGGTCGCGGCGCAGTTGGTATTGAGGCCGCAAACTCCGAAGGAAATGTCGAAGGAATCGCACAGCTACTATTTTCAACATTTGTATGGCCATTTGAAGTCGTATCGGCCCTGCTTATTACCGCAGCACTCGGCGCAATGGTCTTAGCTCACCACCACCGAATTCAAGAGCGCCCAACTCAGCGCCAACTTTCAATCGATAGGTTCCGTGGAGATTCACTGGCAACGGCCGCTGGGCTTCCAGCCCCTGGTGTATTTGCCCGCCACAACGCCGTAGATGTTCCAGCGCTTCTGCCCGATGGTAGCCCAGCGCCAGCATCGGTCAATGCCAGTTTAAAGGCACGCGGAGATGTCTTAGATTCATCGCACTTTGAACTCGGCACGGTCGACACCAGCGTTGAGGAAGAGAAGTAAATGAACGCCGCTAACTATCTCTATCTCTCAGCAATGCTCTTTACTATCGGCGCCGTTGGTGTAGTCGTTCGCCGTAACGCGATTGTTGTCTTCATGTGCATCGAGCTCATGCTCAACGCCGCTAATCTTTCATTTGTAACTTTCTCTCGCATCAATGGAGATCTCAACGGCCAGGTAGTCGCCTTCTTTACGATGGTGGTTGCCGCCTGCGAAGTTGTGGTTGGTTTGGCAATTATCGTGACGATTTATCGCTCACGTCGATCAGCATCAGTCGATGATGCCAGTTTGTTGAAGCGATAACGATGATGAGTTCACATAGCCTTGTCTATCTCATTGCACTGCCACTTGCTGGCGCTGCGATTTTATTACTAGCCGGACGCCGCAGTGATAAGTGGGGACACTTACTTGCAACAGGACTTAGCGCATCTTCCTTCTTTCTCGGGCTTTATCAACTCTCCTTGATGCTTAGTCGCTCAAATGAGCAGCGACCAGTAGGCCAAAAACTCTTTGAGTGGATATCGGTTGGCACATTCAATATCGATGCTGGCCTGATGTTGGATCAGCTCTCTATCTGTTTCGTTCTTTTGATTACAGGTGTCGGTACGTTGATTCATATCTATTCGATCTCATACATGTCACACGATCCGGACCGTCGACGCTTCTTTGCATTCTTAAACCTCTTTATCGCCGCGATGTTGCTCCTTGTATTAGGCGATAGCTATCTCAATCTTTATGTGGGTTGGGAGGGTGTAGGTCTTGCCTCGTACCTCTTAATCGGCTTCTGGAACCAGAAGCTTGCATATGCAACGGCCTCTAAAAAAGCATTTGTTATGAACCGTATCGGCGATATGGGGCTCTCATTTGCCATCATGATCGCCTTTGCAACGATGGGCACAGTCTCATTTACCGGTGTAAAAGCCGCGGCCGAGCACACATCAACGGCGGCCCTGACCGCTATCGGCATCATGTTATTGCTTGCAGCTACTGGAAAGTCGGCGCAATTTCCGCTGCAGGCATGGCTTGGCGATGCGATGGCAGGTCCAACTCCAGTATCAGCCCTTATCCACGCTGCGACAATGGTTACCGCTGGCGTCTATTTAATTACACGCTCTAACTTCATCTTTGATGCCGCCCCTACTGCCCAACTATTAGTTGTAATCGTTGGTGCAATCACTTTGATGTTCGGTGCCTTAATCGGTACAGCTAAAGATGATATTAAAAAAGCACTTGCTGCCTCAACAATGTCGCAGATTGGCTACATGATCTTAGGTGCAGGACTTGGCCCAGTTGGATATGCATTTGCAATCATGCACCTGCTTACTCATGGTTTCTTTAAAGCTGGAATGTTCCTTGGAGCAGGTTCGGTCATACACGGTATGAACGATGAAGTAAATATACGCAAATACGGCGCACTCCGTAAGTTCATGCCGATTACCTTTGCAACATTTGGTTTTGGCTACTTAGCGATTTTGGGCGTACCGCCATTTGCAGGCTTTTACTCTAAAGATATGATTATTGAAACGGCCTTTAACTCTGGCGGTATCAAGGGAATCATCCTTGGATCGGTCACATTATTAGGTGCAGGTATCACCGCCTTCTACATGACGCGCGTAATGATTCTTACCTTTACCGGCACATCTCGCTGGGATGAAGAAGTGCATCCATATGAATCTCCATGGTTGATGTGGCTGCCAATGGCGATCCTTGCAGTTGGTTCAGTTACATCTGGATATCTATTGAGCCATGGTAATGCACTTGTTAACTGGCTTTCCCCTCTATTTGAAAGCCATGGTGAGCACGACGAATTTCTGCCTCCAATGGTTGTCTCGGGCCTTGCATTAGCAATGGTCGCAATCGGTGTTGCCATCGCATTCCTTAAATACTCACGAAGTGATGTCGATGCCGTTGCACCGAGCGATGTATCAATCTTTACAACGATTGCACGTCAAGACTTAATGCAGGATCGCTTCAATGAGGCAGTCTTCATGCGTCCTGGTCAACTGCTTACCAGCGTCTTAGTCAAGACCGATGAGGCGATTATCGATGGCGCAGTCCGCGGTGTTGGTCGGGCGGCGATGGGCACAGGTGCAACTCTGCGTGGGGTTCAGAGCGGTTTTGTCCGCAGCTATGCGGCATTGATTTTGATCGGTGCAGTTGCACTAATCGCAGCCATCTGGGTGGTGGTTCAGTAATGACGTGGTTAACACTTTTGATGGCATTGCCACTTGCCGGCTCTCTAGCAGTTGCTGCTCTGCCAAAGACAAATGAGAAGTTAGTCAAGCAAACCGCCCTTGCCACAACTCTGATTGTTATGGCTGCAACGATTGCAATGGCTTTAGGGTTTCAACGCGATAACGTCGAGCTTCAATTCGTTGAAAAGTACTCTTGGATTCCATTTTTTGGAATCAACTACGCACTCGGCATAGATGGACTCGCCTTGGTACTGATTTTAATGTCAACAATTTTAGCCCCTGTCGTTGTTCTTGCGGGCTGGAATGAATCCCACGGTGGACGTTGGAGTGTGAAGACTTTCTATATTCTTATCCTTGTCTTAGAGACGATGATGATCGGTGTATTTGCCGCAACCGATGTGTTTCTCTTTTATGTAATCTTCGAAGCGATGTTAATTCCGGTCTACTTCCTTATCGGGGGATATGGCACGGGCGAGCGATCAGCTGCAGCAGTTAAGTTTTTGATTTATAGCCTCTTTGGTGGTTTGTTGATGTTGGCATCAATCATCGCGCTCTACGTGATGTCAGGTGCTCAAGGAGGACATACATTTGATTTAGCCGCGCTCTCTTCCCTTGAGATGAGTTCGACTACACAGGACCTCTTGTTCTTAGGTTTCTTTATCGCCTTTGCAATTAAAGCTCCGTTGTGGCCGCTTCATACCTGGCTACCAGATGCTGCCGAATCAGCTACACCGGGTACATCGGTGCTGCTCCTTGGTGTTTTAGACAAGGTCGGCACCTTCGGAATGATTCGCTACTGCTTAACGCTATTTCCAGAGGCGAGTAAGACATTTACACCGATGATCTTGGTCTTGGCTGTTATTTCAATTATCTACGGAGCAATCCTTGCTATTGGCCAGCGTGATTTAAAGCGTCTGATCGCCTTCACATCGATCTCTCACTTCGGCTTTATCACCATGGGAATCTTTGCAATGACCTCACAAGGCCATAGCGGGGCAACGTTATATATGTTTAACCATGCTTTCTCGACCGCCGCCCTGTTCCTAGTTGGTGGTTGGATGATTTCTCGACGCGGATCCTCAACGATCGCCGACTTCGGCGGCCTACAACGCATCACGCCGGTAATGGCCTGGATGTTCTTTTTAGCTGGCATGTCATCTCTTGCACTTCCTGGCCTGTCGAGCTTTGTGAGCGAGTTTTTAGTTCTTGTCGGTACCTTCACGCGTTATCCAGCACATGCCGTGATTGCAACATGTGGAATTGTTTTAGCTGCGCTATACATCTTGATTCCAGTGCAGAAGGCGCTACATGGTCCTACAACGCCAGGCAATGAAAACCTTAGTGATCTCAATCTTCGCGAGAAGATCGCAATTGCTCCAGTAATCGCGATCATCGTTGTTCTTGGCTTCTATCCATCACCACTGCTCAAAGTCATTAACCCAGCGGCCTCACACGTAATCGCGCAATTGGGCTTTAACGATCCAGTTCCAACGAATGGCAGCAAATAATGGTATTCACAGCCCCAGTTCTTAACTACACACTTCTTTCACCGATTTTAATTCTCCTTGCCGGTGCATTAATCGGTGTCCTTGTTGAAGCCTTTGTATCAAAGGCGCTTCGCTCGATAACGCAGTTAACACTGACCATCGGTACTCTTGTCTTATCCCTTGCGCAAGTATGGAAAATCCGTAACGCGCAATCTACGACCGCTGCGATGGGATCGGTAGTCATCGATGGCCCAGCTATTTTGTTGCAGGCCTCAATCCTTATTATTGCAATCATCTCTGTCTTTGTTATTGCCGATACCGATCACTTCACCGCTCTTGCCGCAGCTCTACCGGGCTCTGACGAGGAGCGCCATGCGGTACAGACCGGCAATCAAGTAACCGAGGTTTACCCACTCACGCTCTTTGCAATCTCAGGAATGATGTTGTTCCCGGTTTCAAGTGATCTCATCACTCTATTTGTCGCCCTTGAAATGTTATCGCTGCCGCTCTACTTAATGGCCGGTCTTTCTCGCCGCCGCCGTTTGGCATCCCAGGAGGCAGCGCTTAAATACTTCTTACTGGGCGCCTTTTCCTCAGCGTTTTTCCTCTTTGGAATGGCCTATTTATATGGGTATTCAGCCTCAGTCACATTTGCAGGAATCCGTGAATCAGTAGTCGGCGGCAGTGGCAACGATGTACTGCTCCTAATCGGTATTGCATTTGTATCGATTGGTCTGCTCTTTAAAGTCGGTGCTGTGCCATTCCATGCCTGGTCACCCGATGTTTATCAAGGCGCACCTACTCCAATCACTGGATTTATGGCGGCAGCCACAAAGATTGCAGCCTTTGGTGCGATGCTGCGTATTTACTACACCGTCTTTGCAAATGCACAATGGTCATGGTCGCCATTACTTTCTGCAATCGCTGTCATCACGATGTTATTTGGCTCTTTTGTTGCAATCGCCCAGCGCGATGTAAAGCGCATGTTGGCTTACTCATCAATTGCTCATGCAGGCTTTTTGCTCGCAGGTGTCATTGCGCTCAATAAGGCCGGGCTAGATGCCTCGATTTTTTACTTATTTGCTTACGGTGTTGCAACAGTTGGTGCATTTGCAATTGTGACATTAGTTCGCGACTCAGCCGGTGAAGTCACCGACTTAAATCGCTGGAAGGGCTTAGGCAAGCGATCCCCTTGGGTCGCAGCTACATTTGCAGGATTTTTATTAGCCTTTGCCGGAATCCCTCTGACAAGTGGATTCATCGGAAAGTTTTCAATCTTTTCTGCCGCCTATGAAAGTGGAGCTAAGGGCGTTGTAATCGTCGGCGTACTTTCAAGTGCAATCGCAGCCTTCTTCTATATCCGTGTAATCGTTCTGATGTTCTTCACCGATCCTGTGCAAGATGGCACAAGTGTTGAGATCCCATCCGAACTCACACGGATTGCAATAATCTTTTCAATCGTTGTCACCATCGCACTTGGTGTGTACCCAGCTCCACTGCTTGACTTCATAACAAACCTCGCGATTTTCATTCGCTAATGTCATCATTTGGTATTCCCAACGTTGCTCCGGCACTTGAAGCCACGCTCGTTGCTCAGATGGCACAGGTCGAAGCCCTGCTCTTAAGCCACACCAGGAGCCACTACCCCTTTGTCGATGAGACTGCCCACCACTTAGTCGCAGCTGCTGGAAAGCGCCTACGCCCCTTATTAACCCTATTAACGGCACAGTTTGGCGATCCCACAGGCCAGGCTGTGATCACTGCCGCCGTTGCCTGCGAGATTACTCATATTGCAACGCTGTATCACGATGATGTTATGGATGTAGCACCACTTCGCCGCGGGGTCGAGAGTGCGAATCTGCGCTGGGGCAACACCATCGCGATCTTGACCGGTGATTTTCTCTTTGCAAAATCCTCCGATTTATTAGCAGATCTCGGGCCAGAGGCTGTGCGCTTGCAAGCGCGAACATTTGAGCGCCTTGTTATCGGGCAGATCATGGAGACACAGGGACCAAAGCCTGGCCAAGATCCACTTGATTATTACTTAAAGGTTGTCGCCGATAAGACAGGTTCGTTAATCGCGGCCAGCGCGCGCTATGGCGCGATGGTTTCAGGTGCTCCAGTAGAGATTATGGATACCGTTACTAAATTTGGTGAAAAGATCGGTGTAGCTTTTCAATTGGCCGATGATGTTATCGATATAGCAAGTGAGTCAACTCAATCAGGAAAGAGACCAGGTGCTGATTTACGTGAAGGTGTTCCAACGCTCGTTACATTAAATGTTATGAAATCCAAGGATTCGGCCGATCGCGAATTGCAACAATTATTATCGGCTCCGATTGAGGATGAGGCAACTGTCCAAGAGGTACTGACTGCCCTACGCAACCACCCCGCCCTTGGTGAATCCCGTGAACAGCTGCATCAAGTGGCGCGCCAGGCACGCCTTGCACTTGGACCATTACCCATCAGTGATGCAACAGGTGCCTTGATGTCGCTATGCGACGCCGTTATTGACCGCTCGGCTTGATTTAACTAAATCAAGGGCTAGTACGCTCAGTGCCACCCAAATAAGAAAGAAACCAGCCCACTTTGCAGTAGACATATCTTCATGGCGGATCCACACACCAATGCAAAAAGTCAACGTGGGTGTTATGTACTGCAACAAACCAATAACGGTAAGTGGCAGTCGAGTTGTGGATCCATTAAATAAAAGAAGTGGAATTGCAGTAATAGCCCCTGCACTAATTAAGAGAATCGTTATTCCTGCGCCGCGGCCAAACTGTCCAGCGCCTTGATTGCCGATGTAGAGCAGGTAGAGCAGGTATGGCAGGCTTGCAATCAGGGTTTCAATGGCTAAACCTTCTAATGCCCCTAAGCCCAGCTGCTTCTTTATAACACCGTAACTACCCCATGAAAGTGCTAGAGCAATTGCGATCCATGGCGGTCGGCCGTAATCAATAGCAAGAACCAAGACGCCAACTGCTGCAATAGCAACGGATGCCCACTGCAATCTATGCATCTTCTCCTTAAGTAAAAAAACACCAAATGCAATAATGAATAACGGGTTGATGTAGTAACCAAGTGAGGCCTCGACTACGTGGCCATTATTAGTTGCCCAGATATAAACTAGCCAGTTAATTGAAATCAATACTGTCGTTAAAAATAATGTAGCTGTAACCTTGGGACGCTTTAAAATTTGACTTGCCAAACTAAGAGATTTTGTGATTGCTAAAATAAGGATGCAGAAAACTAAAGTCCAGACCGCACGGTGCGAAACAATTTCAAGGGCAGATGCGGGCTCGAGTAGGGGCCAGTAGAGAGGAAAGAGGCCCCAGAGAACGTAGGCACTTACTCCGAAGAGTAAGCCGGTTTTGTTTTTATCCAATTATCTGAAGTTCGTAAATTGAACTGCGAAATCCCAACCACCATCTTTCACCATCGCCATGGTCTCTTGCAGGTCATCACGGCTCTTTGATGTAACACGAAGCTCATCACCTTGAATCTGAGTCTTGACAGATTTAGGACCTTCATCGCGGATTTTTTTTGCAATTTTTTTGGCGTTCTCCGTTGAGATGCCTTCCTTTAAAGGCGCAGCAATCTTATAAATCTTTCCAGATAAAAATGGCGCACCGGCATCCAGATGCTTGAGTGAAACTCCACGCTTAATCATCTTGTCTTTTACTACATCAAGGGCGGCCTTAGCGCGCTCTTCAGTATCTGCCTCGATTAAAATCTTTTCGCCCTCTAACTCAATCTTGGATCCAGTATTCTTAAAATCAAAGCGAGTATCAATTTCACGGATCGCTTGATTTATAGCGTTATCGAGCTCCATACGATCAATCTTGGAGGTTACGTCAAAACTTGCATCTGCTGCCACGGTTGGCTCCTTCACTCGAAAAGGCGGTTTGGGCGCCTACGTGCCTAAGGTATCCTTTTCCTTCGTACTATCCATAATTGCCGCACTACTTGTTCGACCTTGGCGGGTTGCCCGAGCGGCCAATGGGAGGGGACTGTAAATCCCCCGGCTCTGCCTTCGAAGGTTCAAATCCTTCACCCGCCACCAAAGCGGTGACGTGAATTCAGTTTAGAACACTGGATCTACGTCACTGATAGTAGTCACTGGTTGCCGTAACTTTCATTTTAAGCAGTTTCTATAGTCGCATAAGGATCGCCAGGCGCTACTTCATCATCAATTTTTACAAGAAATTCAAGAATCTTTCCAGCAACAGGTGATTCCACGTCTATTGTTGCTTTATCAGTTTCTACCGAGAGTAAAATGTCTCCTGTATTAATCTGCTGTCCAATCTCCGCCTTTATCTCAATGATGAATACAGAATTAACATTTTCTCCTACTCGCGGCATCTTGACTTTAGTGAGCATGATTCATTTCCCCTATTTCTCAATTAGGCAATCGTTTTATTGTTCTTTAACACTTCGATATGACTTAGACTTAACCCTAAAATATCTTGAAGAACAGCACTTGTATGCTCTCCAAGAGTTGGTGCGGTTTGAGGCTCTATATTTTCGGTAGCTGTAAATCGAATTGGAGAGGCTATATTGGGGATATATCCAATTCCTGCTTGATTTTTAATATGGAATATTGGATTTTCTGAGGAAGCTCGTGGGTCGTTCTTTAAAAGATCTTTGAATGTTTGATATTTAGACCAGCTCACCTTGAATTCTCTAAAAACTTTACTCACCTCTGACAGGCTCATATCCCTAATAATTGGTTCGATAATACCTGCTATTTCGCGTCTGAAAAAATATCGTTGGCTCTCGTCATCAAAATTTACAGCTTCTTTATTAGTTTAGTCAATGGGTTGACTGGAGTTATTCCGTCGCCTAGCCTAGGGATTGTTAGGTGGGCTTCACCAGGGGGCATGAATTGGCGCAGATAACGAAGGCGCATCACACAGGTATTTCTGTGCGATCGCTGCAAGAATCTACAAAGTTTTATAAGGAACTCCTAGGGTTTGAAGAAGTATTTTCCTGGAATCCACAAGCTGAATACATCGGCGTCCTCACGGGGTAT
>SHVG01000038.1 GCA_009691145.1 Candidatus Planktophila sp.
GCCGCGACCCATAATGCGACCCCCTTACCTGTATGTATTCGTCAGAGCCGTAGATTAGCGCGGACTGGCGTTTGGCTCCAAAGCCACGGCAAATGAGCGGGTTTTTACCTTGTGGCGCAGGGCAAAATAGCCCATCACTTGGAGGAACACGCTCAAAGACATTGTTGGGATGCGGAAACGGTGGTCTCCTATTGTGCCCATTGTAACCAGCCATGAAATGACAACCGGGATAAGGGTTATGTAGGCGATGTTGGAATATATCCCCTTCATTGAACGGAGCCAGAAGAAGCCGATAAACATCAGTGAGATGCATCCCATGACCCAGGTGAAAGAGATGATTTTGCCTACAGATTTGTTGACGAGATCGTTTCCTTCTTGGCTTCCCTTGGCAATACTTTCAAATGGGTTGATTTTTAGCCAGGGATTTCGCGCCATAGTTCCATTTGCAAGCGGGCCTGACCATGGTGACCAGAAGAAGAAACTCTTATTAAGAAATAGGCGAGCAGTTTTCACGGGGTGCCCTACATACCACTTGATAACACATTTGGCCAGATCGCTATCTGAAGTACTTGTTGCTGCTCGTTACTGTCATTGCTATATAAGTCACGTACTTTTCCGGTGCGTAGGTGTGTCTACCCAGGTATCACAGGCGCTGGCGGTGGAGCAGCTAGGCCAAAGCCACTCACCGAATAGAGCCGGGCTTGTACTGCACTGCTGCAGGGTGCGCGGATGTAATCGCATCGATGCGACTAACAACTCGAGCAACTTGTTGGCGAGCATCGCCAGTAAATTCAAGTGGTGTACTGATTAATAAATCTAGCGCGGTCCGATCTAATGGCAGGCGCGCATCGTTGGCTAAATCTGCAAGGAGAGTATTGCCTTTGCCCTGGCGCATTGCCAGCGCGGCCTTTATCGCATGCTCTTTAATAACTTCATGGGCCACTTCGCGCCCGAGACCGGCCTTTACTGCCGCCATCAAAATCTTTGTTGTCGCTAGAAAGGGCAGATAGCGCTCTAATTCAGCTGCAATTACTGCAGGAAATGACCCGAACTCATCGAGCACGGTCAACATCGTCTCGAGCAGACCATCAATGGCGTAAAAAGCATCTGGCAGTGCAACGCGCCTAACAACACTGCATGAAACATCGCCCTCGTTCCACTGATCACCAGCGAGCTCGCCAACCATCGATGCATATCCTCGTAGAACAACGGCTAAGCCATTGATACGTTCGCATGAACGTGTGTTCATCTTGTGTGGCATCGCGCTACTGCCAACTTGTCCAGCTTTGAATCCCTCGGTTACTAAATCGGCACCGGCCATCAAACGAATCGACGTTGCTAGCGAGGACGGTGCCGCCGCTAACTGAACAAGTGTTGTGAGAACATCGTAATCAAATGAGCGGGGATAAATCTGCCCCGTAGAATCTAGAACATTAGTGAAACCTAACTCTTTAGCGATCTGGCCTTCAAGGCGTGCATGTAGATCGGATGAGCCAAGTAAGTCGATTGAATCCTGGGCCGTACCGACCGGACCTTTGATGCCACGCATTGGATAGCGATTTTGTAGAGAAGTTAAACGCTCGTATGCAAAGAGTAGCTCTTCGGCCGCTGATGCAAAGCGCTTACCAAGAGTTGTAATCTGCGCTGGCACGTTGTGTGAGCGGCCAGCGATTGGTTGATCTGCATACTCTGTTGCCCGCTCAGCTAAGCGTGCAAGTAGAGTCACAACCTTGCTATGAACAACCTCTAGCCCATTGCGAATCTGGAGAGCTTCGATATTTTCAGTTAGGTCGCGACTTGTCATTCCGGCATGAATTCCTTCGTGACCAGCCAGAGCATTGAACTCTTCGATGCGCGCCTTGACATCATGGAGTCTCTGTTTTTCACGGGCATCAATCGATGCAAGATCCACTCGTGTAACTACGCTCTCGTAGGCTGTAATTACATCGGGAGAGATTACGTGGCCTAGCCCCGACTGGGCCCGCATAACGGCGATCCATAATCTACGCTCTGCAATGATCTTGGCCTCAGGCGCAAAAATTTCGCGCATCGCAGCCGATGCATATCTATCGGCTATGAGGCTCACTGGTGAATTATCGGCCATTTAATTCCCCTTCTCTGCCACTGAGGCGTTAAGTGCGATGTCGCTGCGATAAAAGGAGCCTGGCAGTGAGATCTGGCTGATCCCACGATAGGCGCGATCTCTGGCCTCGGTTAAATCCCCGCCAACGCCAGTCACTGTTAAAACCCGGCCGCCCGTTGCAACCAGGCCTTGGCCGTTTTGAGATGTACCTGCTTGAAAGATCTGTACATGTTCAATTGATGGAAAGGCTGAAATGCATCCGCCGCTTTGTGGCGCACTTGGGTAACCCTCGGCAGCTAATACAACGGTGACCGCCGATTCATCTCGCCACTCTAAGACCGTATCGGCAAGTCCTGCAGTTGCAGCTTTATACAAAAGTGTCGCCAGTGGAGTCTTAAGCAATGGAATCAAAACCTGTGTTTCGGGATCGCCAAAGCGAACATTGAATTCGATAACGCGGGTGCCGTGATCTGTCAACGCCAAACCGGCGTACAACAGTCCAACAAAGGGAGTACCTCGCGCACTCATCTCAGCGATCATCGGTGCAAGAACTTGTTTGTATGTATCGTCGATAATGTCGGAGGGCGCCCATGGAAGTGGTGAGTAAGCACCCATGCCACCGGTGTTAGGCCCTTGATCATTATCATGCGCACGTTTGAAATCCTGTGCAGGCTGCATCGCAAGGATCGATACTCCATCACTAATACCAAAGAGTGAGACCTCCGGTCCATTTAAATACTCTTCAATGACAACTCGCTTGCAGGCAAGTGCGTGATCTAAAGCCTCTTGGCGATTATGCGTAACCACAACGCCTTTTCCACCAGCTAAGCCATCATCTTTAACAACATAGGGTGCACCAAAACTATCGAGGGCTCTTTCAATTTCACCTTTACTTTCACAGGTAAAGCTGTGTGCAGTTGGAACTCCCGCATCTGACATAACCTCTTTGGCAAAAGTCTTTGATCCCTCTAACTGAGCTGCCGCCTTTGATGGTCCAAATACTGCAATCTTTAACCTACGCAGATCATCGGCGACTCCATTGACTAAAGGAAGCTCAGGGCCAATCACAACTAAATCTGCAGCGATTTCCTGTGCCAGGGCAACGATCTGCGCATTACTTGTTATATCGATCGCATGGCACTGTGCAAACTCAGCTATACCTGGGTTACCGGGTGCAACGTGAAGTGATGTACATGCAGGATCTTGGTGTAGACCTAATCCAAGGGCGTGCTCGCGACCGCCGCTTCCGACTAGAAGGATTTTCATTTTAGATGAAATCCGTTACGACAATTGTTTCGTCGCGGCCCGGACCCACACCGATCGCACTTATTGGCGCCCCTGAAATCTTTTCCAAGAAGGCGACATACTCTTGCGCCGCTTTCGGGAGATCACTGAGCTTTCTCGCCTTCGTAATATCTTCGCTCCACCCCTGCATATATTCATAAATCGGTATTGCATGGTGGAAATCGCTCTGAGATGCAGGAAGCTCTTCAACGCGCTTGCCATCGATCTCATAAGCAACACATACTGGAATCTTTTCCCAGCCAGTCAAAACATCTAACTTAGTTAAGAAGAAATCAGTTAGACCGTTTACGCGCACCGCATAACGTGCGATAGGTGCGTCATACCAACCACAGCGGCGAGCACGGCCGGTCGTTACCCCGATTTCGCCACCGATGCGTCGCAGCGCTTCCCCATCTTCGTCGAAGAGCTCAGTTGGAAATGGGCCGCTACCAACGCGCGTTGTGTATGCCTTAACGATTCCAATAACTTTGGTGATCTTTGTTGGTCCAATACCGCTACCGGTACAGGCACCACCTGCAGTTGGATTACTTGAAGTCACGAATGGATATGTACCGTGATCTACATCGAGCAATGTGCCTTGTGATCCCTCAAGAAGTACGCGCTTGCCCGCTTTGAGTGCCTGATCGAGAAGCAAAACCGTATCTGCAACATATGGGCGCAGGATTTGGGCATATGCCAAATACTCATCCAGTACCTCATCGACGTCGATGTTTTTGCGGTTGAAAACCTTGATTAATACCTGGTTCTTATCGCGCAGAGCGCTCTCAATCTTCTGGCGAAGAATCGATGGATCGAACAAATCCTGAACACGGATACCGATGCGGTTGATCTTGTCGGCATAGGCCGGTCCGATCCCGCGACCAGTAGTACCGATCTTTGATTTGCCTAAGAATCGCTCTGAGACCTTGTCGATAGTACGGTGATACGGTGTAATTAAATGAGCATTAGTTGAGATTACTAACTTGCTGCAATCAATACCGCGCTCGGTGAGGCCTTTAATCTCTTCATGCAAAACGCCTGGATCGATTACCACTCCATTACCAATTACTGGAATCACATTTGGGGAGAGAATTCCAGATGGTAATAAATGAAGAGCGTATTTTTGATCACCGATAACGACGGTATGCCCAGCGTTGTTGCCCCCTTGGTAGCGAACAACATAATCAACGCGATCACCTAGTAAATCGGTAGCCTTACCTTTGCCTTCGTCACCCCATTGGGCGCCAAGTAAAACAACTGCAGGCATCGGTAAAGCCTCTCTAGTTAGAAATTACTTGAGTGATGAAGTGCCGGTTGAGCGAAGATCTTCACAGCCACGGACAACGCGTGCAGCCATTCCAGCTTCAGCTGCCTTGCCCCATGCACGTGGATCGTAGAGCTTCTTATTTCCAACTTCGCCGTCGATTTTTAATACGCCGTCGTAGTTCTTGAGCATGTGATCTACAACTGGACGAGTAAATGCGTACTGCGTATCGGTATCGATATTCATCTTGATAACACCGTAATCAAGGGATTCGCGAATCTCTGAAAGAAGAGAGCCCGAACCACCATGAAAAACAAGGTCCATAGGCTTACTTCCGGTGGGTAGACCAAGCTTTTTTGAGACCGCTTCCTGCAAGGTTGCCAAGATTTTTGGCTGCAAGACAACGTTTCCTGGCTTGTAAACGCCGTGAACATTCCCAAAAGTTGCAGCGACTAAGTAGCGGGCATCGCTGCCAAGAGTTTCGATAGTTAGCAAGGCATCCTCTGGAGTTGAATAGAGTTTGGCATCGTGTTTAGCCTCAACGCCATCTTCTTCTCCACCAACAACGCCGATTTCAATCTCAAGAATTGTGCGGGCAGCGATCGACATCGCCAACATCTCTTTGGCAACCTTCATGTTTTCAACCATTGAGACTGCAGAGCCATCCCACATATGTGAACTAAACAGCGGTGCCTTACCTGATGCCAGTCGCTCTGCGCCAAATGCTAAGAGCGGACGCATAAAGCCATCTAGCTTTTCAGCTGGACAGTGATCGGTATGAATTCCAATGTTGACGTTGTAGTTCTTGGCAACAACGTGTGCATACTCGGCCAATGCCACTGCGCCATCGACCATCTTCTTAACAGTCGAACCCGAAGCGTATTCAGCCCCGCCCCACGAGAATTGAATGATTCCATCTGACTCGGCCTCGGCGAAACCACGAATAGCTGCAGTGATGGTCTGTGATGATGAAACGTTAATCGCTGGATATGCAAAGGCGCCTTTCTTGGCGCGATCCAACATGTCTACGTAAATTTCAGGGGTTGCAATCGGCACTGTGGCTCCTAGTCGCTCTGGTGTAAAACTCTAGGAGAGCACTTCATTGAACCATCTAGAGGCTTACGGTCAATCCTCTCACTTACACGCCTATTCCCACAAAAGCGGCGCGAAAAAGCCCCCACCTCTGGGTGGGTTGGGGGCTTTGCCTAACGCGGCTAGCTCAGGCTCTTCAGGGCGTTGGCTAAGAACTTGGCCAGGGCCGCGACTAGTACCGGGCTACTCAGTAGTTTTAAAAACATGAGAATAAATGATGTCAGCATCTGTCCTCCTTTCCGAGGCGAATCATTGACCTGGCTCGCTCGCACAAACTCCAACTGCTCATCTCCTTGTTGATAACAATGGCTAGCAGGTACTCTCACAGGCTATGAGCCAAGAGCACGAGTCACTAGAAAACCTGTTGCAGGAGAATCGGAGATTTCCCCCCAGCCCGCAATTTGCAGCACAAGCAAATGCAAAGCCAGAGATATATGAACGTGCCGAAAGAGATCGTCTGGCCTTTTGGGAAGAACAAGCCGGGGCTCTCACGTGGGAGAAAAAATGGGATGCCGTGCTCGACTGGCAACCCCCTTACGCCAAATGGTTTATCGGCGGGAAAATTAATGCATCGGTCAACGCACTTGATCGACATGTTGCACAGGGCCGCGGCGATCGTGTCGCTTTTTATTTCGAGGGCGAACCTGGCGATACACAGACTATTACCTACGCACAATTATTAACTGAGGTAAAGAAAGCTGCCAACGCATTAATTGAAATTGGAATCAAAGCTGGTGATCGTGTTGCAATCTATATGCCGATGATTCCAGAGGCTGCAGTTGCAATGCTGGCATGTGCGCGAATCGGCGCACCGCACTCGGTTGTCTTTGGTGGATTCTCTGCCGATGCATTGTTATCTCGTATCCAAGATGCCGATGCAAAGTTAGTCATTACCGCAGATGGTGGATTTAGAAAGGGAGCAGCCTTTGCATTAAAGCCAGCCGTTGATGAGGCGC
Source organism: Candidatus Planktophila sp. (assembly GCA_009691145.1). Lineage (GTDB taxonomy): Bacteria > Actinomycetota > Actinomycetes > Nanopelagicales > Nanopelagicaceae > Planktophila. The sequence continues at coordinate 6,680 of SHVG01000038.1, forward strand.
TAAAGGGCCAGCACAATGTTGAAAAAGTTTTAGTTGTACAGCGCACAAAACAAGAAACTGCCTGGACCGATCGAGATATCTGGTGGCACGATATTGTCGGCCGCCAATCCACTGAGCATGTTGCCGAAAGCTTTGACTCTGAGCATCCTCTCTTTATCTTGTATACCTCGGGCACAACGGCTAAACCCAAGGGTATTTTCCATACAACTGGCGGCTATTTAACCCAGGTCGCCTATACCCACAAGGCTGTCTTTGACCTTAAAGCTGAGAGCGATATTTTTTGGTGCACTGCCGATGTTGGTTGGGTTACTGGCCATAGTTACGTTGTCTACGGTCCACTCATTAATGGTGCTACCCAAGTTATGTACGAAGGAACTCCAGATACCCCCCATAAGGGAAGAGTTTTTGAAATCATTGCAAAGTATGGAGTAACGATTTTGTATACGGCGCCAACCCTCATCCGCACATGGATGAAGTGGGGGGATGAGTTTCCAAAAGCACATAACTTGCACTCACTTCGCCTGCTTGGTTCAGTTGGTGAACCTATTAATCCTGAAGCTTGGATGTGGTATCGCGATGTGATCGGTGGAAACCGTTGCCCAATCGTTGATACGTGGTGGCAGACTGAAACTGGAGCAATCATGATTTCGCCGCTTCCGGGCGTCACTGCAACTAAACCTGGCTCTGCGATGAAAACAATTCCTGGAATTAGTGCACAGGTCGTGGACGAGAATGCAGTTCCTGTTGGTAACGGGCGAGGTGGATTTTTGATTTTGGACAAGCCATGGCCTGCGATGTTGCGTGGCATTTGGGGTGAAGGTGCACGTTACAAGGAGACATATTGGTCACGCTTTCCTGGAATTTACTTTGCGGGAGATGGCGCAAAATTAGATGATGAGGGTGCGATTTGGTTGCTCGGCCGTGTCGATGATGTCATGAATGTTTCTGGCCATCGTATTTCAACAACTGAAGTTGAGTCGGCTCTTGTCTCTCACGAGGCCGTTGCAGAGGCTGCAGTAGTTGGCGCCGCTGATGCAATGACAGGTCAAGGCATTGTTGCCTTTGTGATCTTGCGAACTGGTATCGCTCATGCCGATGGTGTGGCTTTACTAACGGAGCTGCGCAATCACGTGGCAAAACAGATCGGTGCAATTGCTAAGCCCCGACAAATCTTGGTAGTTAATGAACTACCTAAGACTCGAAGTGGCAAAATCATGCGCCGCTTACTTAAGGACGTTGCTGAAGACCGCAAAGTTGGTGATGCAACAACCTTGGCCGATCCAAATGTCATGGCTCTAATTTCGCAAGGTTTAAAAAGTGCCAAGGATGAGGACTAGAGCTTTACGCCTAAATACTTACTTACAAGAGTAATCAGTTCGATCTCGTTCTTAAGCACGCCAATCTTTTTATAAGCAACGGTGCCATCGGCAGTGATAAACCAGGTTACTGGTACACCCATTCCAAAGTAGGCCCGGGATTTGCCATCGGCATCGTAGAGATTGGGCCATGTCATGCCATGTGTTATCACAAAATCCCGGCCATCTTTAATCGATGCCTCTTCAACATCAACACCGACTAATGCAATCTTGCCCTGAGCTTTCTTATAAAAAGAGCGGAAATAGCCCATCTCGGCTTTGCATGAAGTACACCACGAGCCCCACACGTTAATAATCATCGGTCCGCGCAAAGCATTAATCGCTGCACCCTTTGAGCCATCAAGACAACCGAGTTCGATTGGATTAGCAAGGCTTTGACTGCTCAGGGAGGCACATGAAACAAGTTCACCGGCGGTTTCTTGTTTGGGCGCAGCGCAACTAGTAAGTAACAGTAGCGAGAGTAGGATGGCGATCTTTTTCAACGAAAATCCTTATCTGTCTTTACGAGCAGTTTAGCCTTTCCAATGTTCATTTCACCAATACCAACGCTAGGACATAGCTTGGCCAGTGGACACACACCGCAGGCAGGTTTGCGTGAATGACAGACTCTTCGACCATGCCAGATCATTCGTTGTGACAAATTAGTCCACTCTTGTTGTGGAATTAGCTCGCCAACTATATGTTCAACTTTGACTGGATCTTTTTCCTTAGTCCAACCAAATCGACGAGATAAACGACCAAAGTGGGTATCAACAGTGATTCCTGGGATATTAAATGCGTGTCCTAAAACAACGTTGGCAGTCTTGCGACCAACACCTGGCAAGGTAATCAGCTCATCTAAGGTATCTGGCACCTCACCTTCAAAGTCGGTGAGAATTTTCGTCGTAAGTCCTTTGATGTGGCGGGCCTTAGCGCGATAGAAGCCAGTCTGAAATATAAGATTCTCGAGATCGTGCAGGTCGGCTCCCGCAAAAGCCTTAACATTTTTATACTTTTTAAACAATGCCGGTGTGACAGTGTTAACCCTCTTATCTGTGCACTGTGCACTCAACACTGTAGCGATAATTAATTGCAGGGGATTTTCAAAATCTAATTCGCAGCCTATATCGGGGTAAGTCTTAGTGAGGATGCGGTAAATAGCTCGCGCCTGCTTTCGGCTTTCATTATCAGCAGACATAAGGCTAAAGTACCCCTTGTGAGCCCAGAAGAAGATGTATTCCGTAAAGCCCCACTTTTTACTGCCCTAGACGATGCTGCTGCCGCTTCACTACACGCATCAATGGATCCAGTAAAGATTGCAAAGGGCAACGTACTTTTTGCCGAAGGCGATGATGGCGATCATTTATATATTATCGTCGAAGGTAAGCTAAAGCTCGGTACATCAAGTGGCGATGGCCGCGAAAACCTTTTATCAATTCTTGGGCCTGGCGAAATGTTTGGTGAACTAAGTCTCTTCGACCCAGGTCCTCGTACTTCAACTGCAACTGCAGTCACTGATGCAAAGTTGCTCAGCCTTGGACATAAAGATTTAATGCCATGGCTTGCCCAAAATCCTGCAGTTGCACTTCATCTTCTTGCCCGTTTAGCCCAACGCCTTCGCCGCACTAATGAGGCCGTGGGGGATTTAGTTTTCTCTGATGTTCCTGGCCGTGTTGCTAAGGCATTAATCGATCTCGGTGAGCGCTTTGGTAAGCAGAACCCTGAAGGTCTCTACGTACATCACGATTTAACTCAAGAAGAGCTTGCGCAGTTAGTCGGGGCATCTCGTGAAACAGTTAATAAAGCTCTCGCTGATTTTGCCGGACGCGGATGGCTAAAGTTAGATGGCCGAGCCGTATTGATTACAGATTACGATCGCCTCTCCAGGCGCGGAAAATAACCCGTCCGTTAGTCAGTAATCTCCACAGTTAGTTCGATCTCTACAGGTGAGTTAAGCGGCAACTCTGCAATTCCAACTGCGCTACGTGCATGCTTTGCACCATCGCCCCAGATAGCTAGAAATAGTTCGCTCGCACCATTTACTACAATAGGTGCGTTGATATAGCCAGGTACGCCATTGACGTAGCCAACCACTCGAACAATCTTTGTAATCTTATTTACATCGGCAACTGTCGCCACTGCCGCGATCGCATTGAGTGCGCAGATCTGTGCAAGCTCTTTTGCACGCTCAGGAGTTATCTCGCCATCGACCTTACCGACGCCGGCCATTTCGCCATTTACTAAGGGCAGCTGTCCAGCAGTAAAAACAAGATTTCCGGTGCGAATCGCTGGGATATAGGCCGCTACTGGCTTTGCAGCAACTGGTAGCTCGAGGCCGAGCTCTATTAATTTCGCTCGCACATCTACTGCCTTCATTTGATCTCTCTCTTCATATAAGCAACTAGTTGTTCGCCAGTGCCTGGCGCAGGGATAACCTGGACAAGCTCCCAACCATCTGAGCCCCACGTATCGAGGATCTGCTTAGTAGCATGTGAAAGTAATGGCACTGTGGCATATTCAAATTTCATTTATTTAACGCCTCCTTCACTAGGGTTGAAACGACAGAGCCGTCGGCCTTGCCTGCGATTAATGGTTTAACTGCCCCCATAACCTTGCCCATATCGGCAGGTCCGGCGGCGCCAGTCGATGCGATTGCATCGGCAATCATCTTCTTAATATCATCAACACTTAACTGTGCTGGTAGATATTTAGCAATGACTTCTCCTTCGGCCTTTTCAAGTGCGGCCCTATCTGGGCGCCCAGCACTTTCAAATGCCGCAGCCGCTTCACGACGCTTCTTGGCCTCGCGCGAGAGAACGGTAATAACCTCTCCATCACTTAAAACGCGCGCCTCTTTGCCGGCGACCTCTTCATTTGTGATCGCAGTCAGGACCATACGAATAGTGCTCGATGTGATCTCATTGCGACTACGAATCGCCTCGGTTAAATCCGCGCGCAGCTTTTCTTTAATGCTCATGACGTGAACTCTATCGCGAGAAGTTCAGCGATCTGAGCGGTATTTAACGCCGCTCCCTTGCGCAGATTGTCACCACAGACGAACATGTCGAGTGCCATGGGGTCATCAAGGCTTTTACGAACACGGCCTACCCATGTTGGATCTGTGCCTAC
>SHVG01000039.1 GCA_009691145.1 Candidatus Planktophila sp.
GATATTTTGGATGGAATAGCACGTTCTATTGTTGGAAAGTAGAGTTAAAAAAGAGTGTAGATTTACCCCTTCACGGCCCCGATAGCCCAATGGCAGAGGCAGAGGACTTAAAATCCTCCCAGTGTGGGTTCGACCCCCACTCGGGGCACTAGTTCACAGAGGCTTTTAAGGCTAAGAGCCTGGTTTCATTTCGCTCAGGAAGATTCTTAACCGTAGAATTGTTATGTAGGAGCGCTGCCAGAGGTTCTGGTGGCATAACAAAAGGAGAGAAAAGATATGCGCAGTTCAAACCCTGTTTTAGGACGGGCGTTTAATCAGCGTGGATACGCTGCATTTGATCCCAAGGCAACAACTGAGACCGACGCAGCGCTAGAGAATTTGTATAACGCACCTGCAGCCTCATCCCTGCGCACAGGTCGCATGACGATTGACGATGTAGTCACTCGCACTGGAATTATGTTTGCAGTTCTTGTAACTGTTGGCGCAGCTGCATGGACACTTAATCTAGGTGGCGCAGCGATGATGCTCGGTATCTTCGGTGGCTTTGCTTTGGCTATGGTCAATATCTTTAGCAAGACCGTAAAGCCAGGAATGATTATTGCTTACGCAGCCTTTGAAGGCTTAGCACTTGGCACTATCAGTCACCTCTATAACGATATGTATCAAGGCATTGTTAGCCAGGCGATCATCGTGACGATATGTGCATTTACTGGAATGTTGTTTGCTTATAAGAGCGGGCGCATCCGTGTGACTCCAAAGTTCACAAAGGTTTTAATGACGGCTTTGATTGGCTACGTAGTACTTGGCCTTGTCTCATTCATTGGTTCGTTCTTTGGCGCCAGCATCTATAACACCGGTGGCTTCGGATTAATTATCGCAACTGGTGGAATGGTTCTTGCTAGCTTCTTTTTGATTTTAGATTTTGATCAGATTCAAAAGGGAATCGATGCGGGCGCACCAGAGCAAGAGTCATGGCGAGCAGCCTTTGGTTTGATGGTCACGATCGTGTGGCTCTATATGGAGGTTCTGCGCTTCTTATCTATCCTGCGCGGCAACGACTAAGAAAGATTACTCGAGGGGCCTCAGGTTATTTACCTGGGGTCTTTCGCCTTTTGTGCTCAGGAAGTTTTCGCGGGTCTCCGGGATTTGTGTTGCCAAGAAAGCACCGAGAGCAAAAACACCTGCCGATACGGCAAATGCAGTGCGATATGAGTACATGTCAGAGAGCGCACCGATAATGATTGGACCAACTATCATGCCGGCATCCCCGGCCATTTGGAAAATTGCAATTACCTGTCCGCCGCGGCCTCGGATAATGTCACCGACGATGCTCGATGGTGTTGTTGAAAGATAAGCCCCGCCAATACCCATGATCGACATGGCAACTAAGTACATCCATGGATTAATTACTATCGTCAAAGTGAGTACGCCGATTAAGAGAACGCTAGAACCAATTACCGATGCGTACCTTCGCCCTTTGCTATCGGATAGGCGACCACCATGCATCAACAGCGCACCTTGAAACACAGCGCTCAGGGCAAAGCCATAACCGACAACTGCAGTGGTTGCGTGAAGTTCTTCGGTAACAAAGATTGGCATGATCGAGGCGCGCATACCAAAGACTACCCAGTTAACAATGAAAGTTAAGATCAGTGCTATTCGGTATGGCTTCATGGCAAGGGCTTCGCGCACTGTAGTGTGCTCACTAGTATCTAAATCTTTTTCTCGCTTACCAATCTTTTCGCCTTTAAGAAAGAAGTGTGCAACTGTTCCTGATACCAATAACATGATTGAGTATGCAAAAAATGGTGCGCGCAGTGAGATAAGTGATAGAAGGCCACCGATTGCAGGGCCTGAAACTCCACCGATTAAAAATGCGCCGTTATAGACCGACTGAGCACGGCCACGGTGTGCGTCATCGACAGAGCGCATAATGACTGAGCCTGCAGCAACTGAAAACATTGACGAGCCAAGACCGCCGGCTGCACGAAAGAACAAAAGCTGGGCATAGGTTGTTGATAGGCCTGCAAGGAAGACAAAGATGGCGACCATAAATACACCGCTTGAGAAAACCGCTCTTTCGCCGAATAAATCGACGAGTTTTCCCGAGATTAATCCTGAGGCAAAGCGTGTGATGGCAAACATAGAAACGATTAAACCGATTGCCGCATTATTGACACCGAAAGTCCGTGCAAAGACGGGTATTGCAGGTAAAACGATTCCGAAACCAACGGCTACAAAGAAAGATGCCGCAACAAGAACTGATATCTCGCGCGGCAGATCCTTAAATGGAGATTGCATTAACCAACTGATTCTCCAGCTGCCTCTTCACGGGCTGCTGCATAATCCAGATTTGTACGCAGAGGTGTTTCGCGCAGCATTAAGGCTAGCAAAATGCCTAGTGCTGTAATTGGAGCAGCTGCGTAAAAGACAATGTGGAACGAGCTCACAAATGCCTCTAGTGCGGTCTGTTGAATTACTGCTGGCAAAGTCTTTAATACTGCGGTGTTATTTGAAATTTCACCCAACTTGCTCATATCGAAGCCACCAAGTGCCTTCGGGTCCGTCTTTGCAAGTTCGGCAAAGTTAGATTGTAGATAGTATCCAACACGGTTACTCAAGATGGTGCCAAAGAGGGCTGTACCAAAGACCGCTCCTAGAGAGCGGAAAAAGGTATTGCTACTTGTTGCAACGCCCATATCTCTAAAGTCAACGGCGTTTTGGAGTGCAATAATAATTGTCTGCATCGATAAACCAAGGCCAGCACCAACTAGGATTGCATAGATTGAAATCTGCCAATATGGGGTATCAATCTCCAATCTAGTCATCAGTAAAATTCCAACGGTCATAATCACTGTACCCATGATCGGGAAGCGCTTGTAGTGGCCATGCTTTGTAATCATTTTCCCTGAGAGTATGGAGGTTGAAACGATTCCAAGCATGAATGGAATTAATTTCAACCCTGCCTCAGTAGCTGAATAGCCTTTGACAACCTGGAAGTAGAGGGGCAACATAACGATTGCGCCAAACATTCCAGCACCAATGACTGCGCCAAGGGCCGAGGTTAGAGAAAACGTATGATTTTTAAATAACGACAAAGGAAGAATCGGCTCTTTAGCCTTGCCCTCCCAGTAGAGAAAGGCAACTGTGAGAATGAGCCCAGCAGCTAGGAGTGTAATTGTGCGGCTATCTCCCCATCCATATTGTGGACCGTAGATTGAGACTGAGAGCAAAACTAATGTCACTGAAACAACCATCAGGAGCGCACCAAAGTAGTCGATAGTGTGATCGCGCTTGACCTTAGGGATATGAAGGACTGCCGAAGTAATTAAGAGTGATGCGATAGCAAATGGAATATTGATGTAGAAGATCCATCGCCATCCCGTAATACCAAAAATCTCTCCGCGATCTGCAAAGAATCCGCCAAGGAGCGGACCTGCAACCGAGGCTAATCCCCACACTGCCCCAAAATAACCCTGATATCGGCCGCGTTCACGCGGCGGAACAATGTCGCCAATGATCACAAATGTCAGTGCCATTAAACCACCGGCGCCTAAACCTTGCAATGCGCGAGTAGCGATTAACTGCTCCATGTTTTGTGATAAACCAGCTAAGAGTGAACCGAGTAAAAAGGTAATGATTGCAAATTGAAAGACTATTCTGCGGCCATAGATGTCTGAGATTTTTCCATACAGCGGCGTCGATGCCGTGGATGTTAATAAGTAAGCGGTGACAACCCAGGTGTAGTGGTTGAGTCCATTGAACTCCTCAACTATATTCTTCAGCGCAGTTGAAACAATTGTTTGATCAAGAGCCGCCAGCAACATTCCCGTCATGAGGCCACCAACAATGGCCATAATCTCGCGGTGGGTGTGTACTTTGGCCGGGGCGTTAATGTGTGCTTCATTAGACATGAAGGTAAGGTTATCGCGTGAAGACAGTGAGCGCAGAGCATCTCGTCAAGACCTATGACAAAGGTGAGGTGAGAGCGTTGAATGATTTATCTCTGGATGTCGCAGAGGGCACAGTTTTGAGCGTATTAGGCCCTAATGGTGCCGGTAAGACAACGGTGGTGAGAATACTGGCCACTCTGCTTCAACCAGACTCAGGAAATGCTCATGTTGCAGGTATTGATGTTATTAAACACCCTGACAAAGTACGCGAAGTCATTGGTCTATCTGGTCAATATGCAGCCGTTGATGAAACATTAACTGGGTGGGACAACTTAGTGATGTTTGGCCGCCTGTATCACTTAGGCAAACAGCAGTCGATTAACCGTGCTAATGATTTACTTGAAAGATTTTCTTTAACTGAGAGCGCGCGCCGCCCGATTAAAACTTATTCAGGTGGAATGCGCCGCCGATTAGATTTAGCTGCATCACTGATTGTGCAGCCTAAAGTTCTTTTTCTGGATGAGCCAACAACAGGACTTGATCCCCGCGGGCGTATGGAGATGTGGGGGGTCATCGAAGAGTTAGTAAAGGGCGGTGTAACGCTTTTATTAACCACGCAGTATTTAGAGGAGGCTGATCAATTAGCCGATGAGATCGCTGTTATTGACCGCGGAAAAGTTATAGCTCGTGGAACATCGGATGCGCTAAAGAAGCAGGTGGGAGGTGAGCGTTTAGAGATAACAATTGAAAATCAAGATATGGCTAAGGTGCAAGAGATTGTGGCCCGCATCAGCGCCAGCCCAACACATGTTGATGGGCGAACTGTCAGCGCAGCTGTTTCAACTGGTTCAAGAGCGTTGATAGAGGCGCTACGAGCCCTGGATGAAGTACATATCCATCCACTCGATATTGGGTTAAAGCGCCCCTCACTCGATGATGTCTTTTTGTCACTGACCGGCCATGTCGCCGAAGAGACGGTCGCCGAACCGGTGAAGAAAAAGAGAGGGGGCAAAAAATGAAGCACTTACTCAGTGATTCCATCGTCATTACTAAGCGCCAACTATTACAGCTGGCTCGAATCCCAGAGCTACTCATCTTTTCAACGATTCAGCCAGTGATGTTTGTCCTCTTGTTCCGCTTTGTCTTTGGCGGCTCGATCGCAACCGACCAACCTGGCGGATATGTCCAACTGCTCATGCCCGGCATCTTTGTGCAGACCGTGGCCTTCACATTGGCGGCAACGGCATCGGGGTTAGCTGAAGATATGAAGAAGGGCTTAATCGATCGCTTTAGATCGCTACCAATCTCGCGTGGGGCCTTGGTTATTGGACGGACATTTGGAGATGCACTTCTTAATATTTTAGTACTTGTCGTTATGGCTACCGCTGGCTTTGCAGTGGGCTGGCGTCCAACCTCTGGCTTTATGAGAATCTGCCTAGGCTTCCTATTTTTATTTTCCTTTGGCTATGCCCTCTCATGGATTGGCATCTATGTTGGTCTAGTCGTTCGAGATGCCCGTGTCGTTCAAAACGTTGGATTCTTAGTTACATTTCCTATGACATTTTTATCCAATGCCTTTGCCCCAACAACTGGAATGCCAAAGGCGCTGCAGTATGTAGCTGAATGGAACCCCGTCTCATCGATGGTTGCAGCCTGCCGCCAACTATTTGGTGTGAAAAACGAGTTCGGTGCCACCGCTAGCTCCTGGCCTAGCCAACATCCACTCGAGACTTCATTGCTCTATATGATTCTTTTGATGGTGATCTTTATTCCACTGAGTGTGCGCAAATACGCTAATACCTCGAATTAAAACAGCTCGTCTTTAAGCGTAAAACTCGGCCGCCTTTATTACTACAGTAATTTCACGACCATTAGGTGCGGTGTAAGTAACGGTTGCACCGATTTCAGCCTCCATGACGGCCGCCCCAAGAGGTGATTTTTCGCTGTAGACATCTAAATCCCCTGATGCGATTTCGCGTGAACCTAATAGGAATCTCATTTCATCGCCGGCAATTTCAGCGGTGATTACCATTCCGGCACCGACTTTGCCATCGGCAGTTGGTGGTGGTGTCCCGATGTGGGCGTTTTCTAACATCTGCTTTAACTGGCGGATGCGCGCCTCCATCTTGCCCTGCTCATCGCGGGCTGCGTGATAGCCGCCGTTCTCTTTTAAATCACCCTCGGCGCGTGCCGCTTCGATTTTGGCTGTGACCTCTTTGCGCCCTAACCCTTCAAGGCTCTCTAATTCGGCGCGCAAACGATCGGCAGCTTCCTGCGTCAACCATGTCTGTGAGCTCATAAGGGGCAACGCTACTAGGTGATTACTTGCGGCGACAACTCATTACATCGGCATTGACTGCAGGGCCCCGTGATTGCACGGAAGTAGTTCGCTCAAGAGAGGCTAACCCTGGCTCAATCTCATCATCGATCTGACCCACAACATTTTTATCGATATCACGGGCGATAAGTGTGCATATAACTACTGCATCTTTATCACGGCGCTGTAGCCAATAGCGCACCGATATCTCTTTCTCTGAGGTTATTGAGTATGAGATGAGTGAGTATCGAATCGGCGGATTTGAGTGATGCAGGCCGGCCCAGAGTAGCCAGGTGATTCCAGTTACTGCGAAAAAGATCGCCGGCGCCAACCAGCGATTTCTGGGAGGTATCCCATATCGGTCGTTATATGAGAACTCAGCGGACATGGGATGATTATGTCATGCAAAAAAATATCGAGATGGGTCTAGCTGGGTCGCTCACTATTGCAGTACTGATTATCGCCGTGGTCTTCTTAATGCGCAGTTTCTACAAGCGCTTTATGGGCGTAGATCGAAGCGATGACACAGACCAGAAGTAACTCTCTAGCCTCGCGTATCGCGGCAGGGGTTGGCGTTGTATCGATTGCCGCCATTTTTTTCTCACTTGGTATGTGGCAGTTAGATCGGGCGGCAGCGTTAAAGGCAAGTCTTGTGAGTGCGACAACGGTTGATGAAAAAGTAGTTGCACTCGAATCTATCGCCGCTACAAACTCTTTACTAACCCCCGATGCAATCAATCGCATGGTGAATCTTTCAGGACACTATGTCGCCAGCTACAGAGCACCGGATCAGGTCGATGGCGATGGAAAAGTTGGAGATTGGGAGGTCGCACTTTTGCAGGTCGGCACAGAGAAAGGGATCTTGGTTGTTCGAGGGCTCTGGTCTGAGCGCTTACTCAATCCCGATATTGCCCAATCGATGCTCATCGATATCGTCGGAGAACTTCGCGCGCATCAAGATGGTGATCGCGCAGATAATTCGCCCGGGATAATCTCGCGCCTCGATAGCGCAGTCATTGTCGGCGCCACTGATTTAGATTTATTCGATGGCTATATCCTGGCCCGCACTGAAAGCCACGATGGCAGCGAGCTTGTGCGGACACGGCTCAGCGCTGAAAAACTCACATCTCGAATCCCAGGCTTCTACTGGCAGCACCTGTCATATGTTGTGATCTGGTGGCTTATGGCTGCGGTGGTGCTGTATCCACCCCTCTATCGCCGTAGAGTTGCCTCATGAGCGGAGCTATCAAGCGTTATAGGTTTATGGCTATCTTTTCAGGAGTTATGTCTTTGCTAATTTGGTTTCTTTATGTTCCAGTTAAGCATTTAATGCACAACCCTGATCTAGTCAGTAATTTGACTTGGATCCCATTGGTGCATGGATACACCTACCCAATCTATGTTTTAGCTGCGATCAATTTTGGTCTAAAAGCAAGGCTCTCATTCAAGAGCCTGCTGTTCTTTATCTTGGCTGGCACACTTCCCGTGGCATCACTGATTGCTGAGCGCCGAGTTGTACGCAGCTATCCGTAAATTCATAAAGTCACTTCTCTACCCACTCTATGAGTGGCGTTTAGTGCGATCTTTAGATTTCTCAAAGACCCCTCACCACGTTGGAGTAATCCTGGATGGAAACCGCCGTTGGGCAAAGGCCAATCCCAATCAGGGCGATCCCAATGGACACAAGGCCGGGGCTAGCAAGATTATCGAGTTCCTTGGTTGGTGCGATGAGGCCGATGTTCGCGTTGTAACTCTGTGGCTGCTATCGACCGATAACTTCAAACGCAGCGCCGCCGAGATCGAAGAGTTGTTGCAGATAATCGGCGATACCGTCGATGAGTTAGCGGCTACGGGGCGCTGGAATATTAAGGCCGTTGGCGCGCTGGATTTACTGCCACAGTGGCTGGGCGAGAAACTGAGTAACCTCAAACCAATCCGCAAGGATGGAGTCGAAGTCAACGTCGCCATTAGCTATGGCGGGCGCCGTGAAATCGTCGATGCCGTCAAGAGTTATTTAAGCCAAGAGGAAAATTCAGGCCACTCATTAGATCAAGCAAAGGCCAATCTTTCGGTAGAGGATATTTCAAAGTTTTTATATACCGCCGGTCAGCCAGATCCCGAGCTTTTAATCCGAACATCAGGAGAGCAACGCCTGAGTGGATTTATGTTGTGGCAGAGCGCCTCATCGGAGTTCTATTTCTGTGAGGCTTACTGGCCAGATTTTCGTCGAGTTGATTTTCTACGTGCTCTGCGTGCATATTCGATGCGACAACGTCGCTTTGGTTCATAAGTATTTCCCTTAGATTTAACTCAACGCCCAAGCGTGTCGCAGCCTTGTTGAGCCCAACTGGTTCTACATTTTTCATATCCGAAGCAGTTCCCAACTAGTACAACTTAAATCGAGGAGCTCAGCCATTGGCTTCTAAGAGTCAAAGCGGTAAGAAGACCTTTGTTTTAGATACCAGTGTTTTGCTGGCCGATCCTGGCGCGCTCTATAAGTTTGTAGAGCACGAGGTCATTATCCCGATCGCAGTTATTGGCGAGTTAGAGAGCAAACGCGATCACCCAGAACTCGGATACTTTGCCAGAGCTGCCCTTCGAGCCCTTGATGATCTGCGGATCACTCATGGCCGCCTCGATAAGGCGCTCACCATTACCCCCGAGGGCGGCACGCTCTCAGTAGAGCTCAACCACAACGATCTTTCAGCTCTGCCCCAAGGCTTTTTGCGCGATGGCACAAATGATTCCCGCATTCTTGCGATCGCTAAAAGCCTCATGGGTGATGGAAAAAATGTTGTCCTTGTAACCAAAGATCTTCCGCTTCGAGTTAAGGCATCCTCTGTCGGTGTTGAGGCCCAAGAGTATTTAGCAGAACTGGTCTCCAATAGTGGATGGAACGGCATAGTCGAGTTAACCGTGGGATCTAACACGATCGATGATTTGTACTCATCTGATCGCGCCGATCACGAGGCCGCTCATGAACTACCTGTCCATACCGGAGTCGTACTGCACTCCGATCGTGGTAGTGCACTTGCCCGAGTCACCGTTGATAGGCAGCTGCAGTTAGTGCGCGGAGATCGCAGCGCCTTTGGCATACATGGCCGTAGCGCCGAACAACGTATTGCACTGGATCTACTCCTGGATGAGTCAGTGGGCATCATCTCTCTCGGCGGCCGGGCCGGAACAGGTAAATCGGCGCTCGCCCTATGCGCAGGACTTGAAGCGGTGATGGAAAAGCGCATCCAAAAGAAGGTTCTTATCTTCAGACCCTTGTATCCAGTCGGCGGGCAGGAGCTCGGCTACTTGCCGGGCAGTGAGGGCGAGAAGATGTCGCCCTGGGCCCAGGCCGTCTTCGACACTTTGGGCGCACTCGTTAGCCAGGCCGTCATCGATGAGATCGTTGACCGGGGTTTAATCGAAGTCTTGCCGCTGACACATATCCGCGGCCGCTCATTGCACGACTCTTTTGTCATCGTCGATGAGGCACAGTCGCTCGAGCGCGGAGTTTTATTAACTGTTCTCTCTCGAATCGGTGCGGGCTCTCGCGTTGTCTTGACACATGACGTTGCCCAGCGCGACAACCTGCGGGTTGGCCGCCACGATGGAGTCGTCGCAGTCGTTGAGACGCTCAAGGGCCATCCGCTCTTTGCCCACGTCACCTTGACCCGCTCCGAGCGATCGCCGATCGCAGCCCTTGTCACCGAGATGCTGGAAGGCCCTTTTCCTGGATAGGCCCAGAAAGCCCCAGAATCAATCTCACAGTCACATTTGGTGCATTTCGGACATTATACTATCTGACCTGCGCTTTTACCCATCAACAGCTACCGCCCTTCCTGTGAATCTGCGACTCGAGGGGGCTTTGATTTGCCCATGCCGGCCCAACAAGGAACCCTAAAACCATTCCCCGTTAGCCAGTGATGCCTCGTTGGAGGCCGATTGCTCACGGGTAGGCAAGGGTTTTAGAGGAAGGGGTCAGATGAAGCTTGGCAGCAAGTACGTAGCTATCTGGGGCGTTATCGCCTCAATGCTCTTTCTGAGCTCGGCCCTGCCTACTGCCTACGGCCTTGAGTTTGAGATGCCAGGCCTTATCAATCTCGAAGTCGAGACTAGATCCTTGGCCCCAACCGAACTTCCGGCTCTTAGTGCAGCCGCCCTCTACGGCTCCATCGATTTAGCGGCCACACCTGTCGGTGCGATCTTTTCAAGTGAGATGGCTCTGGTCTCATCCATTAGTCTCCAGGTGGAGATGGCGCGCACGATTGTCGGTGCAAAGATGGTCGCCAAAGCTATTCTCCTTGAAGAGTATGGAATGAACGATTCTCAGTTCTCATGTCTTAATAGCCTTTGGACTAAAGAGAGCCACTGGAACTACAAGGCTCACAACTATCGCTCGGGTGCCCATGGAATCGCACAGGCGCTACCGGCCAACAAGATGGCAGTGGTTGCAGATGACTGGCGTAGTAATCCTGTAACACAGATCCGCTGGGGACTTCGCTATATCACGATGCGCTACGAGACTCCATGCAAGGCCTGGTCAAAGTTTAAGCGCAGCCGGTATTACTAAATTAAGGTTTTCAGACTCTGGCACCACTGCAACGCCGGCTACTCGGGCCTAGTTTTAATCGATACCAATGTCGAAGAGTCAAAAAAATCATTGCCCTTATCGTCAACGACGATGAAGGCTGGAAAATCTACAACCTCGATCTTAAAGACGGCCTCCATGCCAAGCTCTTCGTAATCTAGAACCTCGACTTTTTTAATACACTCCTGTGCAAGGCGAGC
>SHVG01000040.1 GCA_009691145.1 Candidatus Planktophila sp.
TCACTGCCATAATTGCCGCTGATCGAAAGATCGGTACGTGTTTGCACGTAGGCCTCTCTAGCTCAGTGGTAGAGCAGCGCACTTGTAATGCGCAGGTCGTCAGTTCAATCCTGACGGGGGGCTCGTAAGTTCTCAAGTGGATGGGATAGCGATGTCTGACTTTCCTCATGAAGAGTTCGCCGATGCATTGGCGGCAAACGATGAATACATCAAATCATTTAAGTATTCAGAGCTGACCGGTGTGGCCCAAAGAGGTTTAGCCATTGTCACCTGTATGGATTCACGTATCAACCCGCTATCAGTCGCCGGAATGAAATCAGGGGATGCCAAGATTTTACGTAACGCCGGTGCGCGCGTAACCGAGGATGTATTACGTACTCTGGTTTTGGCAACATATCTGCTGGGCGTTAAGCGAATCTTGATTATGCCCCATACAAACTGCCGTATGGCTATGGGCGAAGAGGCAGATATTCACGCCTTAATTCAAAAAGAGCATGGTGTAGATACGCGCAGTCTCGAGTTTAGAACGGTGACAGATCAAAGAGAGGCTTTGATTACAGATGTGAACCGCGTGCGCTCATACCCATTATTAAATGCTGGGGTAGTTGTGGGCGGTGCAATTTATGATGTTACGAATGGAAAAATCACTCCGGTTGATTGCTAGTTCGTCGCACTGTCTGCCGAGTAACGGGATAACTTAAATCCTCCAAGAACTGCACAATTACGGCGTTCATGAGATCTGGTTTTTCTTTCATGAGACTGTGTGACGTACCAGGAATAATCGCTAACTGCCCCAGGGGTAAAGCCTCAAATAGCTCAATGGTGTGGTGATGATTAATGACATCGTCATCCCCAGCTAGAACAAGTACTGGACAATGGATTGTTGCAAGATCTGCAGTGGTCAACGTTGGCTCGCTAGCCCAAATAGCGTTCATACGTAAAGTTTTTTCAAGCAATGTATGTGGGGCATCGGGAGAGATTAAGTTGTACTCGGCTTGATCCTCGGGTGAGATAACAACATCATCAAAGGCCGGCATGACGCCGCTGAAATGGAAATTTGCACCAATTGCCACAATCGACTTAACAAGATCAGGGCGTTGAATCCCAACCATTAGCGCGATAATTCCACCATCGCTCCAGCCGATTAAGTGTGCGGGCTCTTTAACAACATCTTCCAAGTATGCAATCGCCTCCCGTGTTTGAAAATCAAAGTGCAGGCTGCCGCCTTGATCTCCCGTAAAACCATGGGCGGTGCGATCGTAGGCAAAGATATGAAAATCATCTTCAAGGGGTGGAACCATGATGTAGTCCCAGCTTGATGTCTTGCTTAAGCCACCATGTAATAAAACGACGGCCTCACCATCGTTATCCCATTCGTAGCAGTAAGTATTGTGACCACGCAGCTGCACATATGCAGGCATTAAACAGAGTCCATGATGTGTCGGTTACCGCGATCAAAGGTTAGGTAGTTCCAGGTCCAGTCGGCCAACGTGCCAATCTTGTTACGCCCGCCCAATAGATAGAACAGGTGGAGAAATAGCCATGCATACCAGGCTGGGATTCCAACGAGCTTAAATCTCTTTACCTCTACAACTGCCTTATGGCGTCCGATAGTTGCCATCGAGCCTTTGTCGATGTACTTAAAGGATTCAAGTACTTGCTCATTTGCTAGCCGCTTAATTTGTTTGGCGATAAATCTTCCTTGTTGTAGTGCAACAGGTGCGACCATAGGCAGAAAACTGCCATCTTTGCCTTTGAATCCAGAGATATCACCGATAGCCCAGATATGCGGATAGTTTTTAACCTGCAGTGATTGCTCAACATCGACGCGAGAGCCCGTTAGCGGAAGGTTTAACTTTGCCGCCGTTGGCTCACCTTGAACACCAGCGGCCCAAATGGTTACCTCTGATGGAATCGATGCTCCATCTTTAATCTCGATATTTCCGGGCTTAATTGCGGCAACGGCCATGTTGAGCCGTACCTTCACACCGAGTTTTTCAAGATCTTTTTTTGTTCGCGCAGATAGACTCTCTGAAAAACTAGGTAATAAACGTGGCCCCGCTTCGATGAGATAGATATCAATATGTGCGGCGGCATGTGCTTGGTCGTTTTTTAAGGGACCTCGCACTAATTCGGCGAATGCACCGGCCATTTCGACCCCTGTTGGTCCACCCCCGACAACTGCAAGTGAAAAGATAGTCTCATCTTCAAAGCGGCAGAGATCTTCAAAGCGGCGCATAACTTCGGCACGAATTGTTATCGCTTCGTGGACGCTCTTCATTCCGAGGGCGTGCTCATGCACACCAGGAACACCAAAGTCGGCAGTTACAGAGCCCAGTGCAACTACGAGATGGTCAAATCCAAGAACCTCACTGCTATCTAACTTTATAGATTTGTTTTTGTGATCAACAGATAGTGGAGAGCCCATGCGAAATGCGACACCTGTATTGCGCAGTGCGCCACGAATTGGGTGTGCAACGTGATCGGCGGCAAGGCCGGCCGTCGATACTTGATACAGGAGTGGGAGAAAAGTCTGGAAGTTATGTCGGTCAACGAGTGTGACATCGGCGAAGCCCGACATCGCCTTGGCCGCCGTTAGGCCACTGAATCCGGCACCGAGAATGACCACGCGTGGTTTTTCAGGTGACTTTTGCATGCGCCTAAGTCTAGGCTCTGAACCATGAGCGCTCCAATTGAATTTCGCAAATATCTTATTACAGGCGCCTCGGGCTACGTTGGCGGCCGCTTAGTCAAAGCATTGGTCGACGAAGGATGTGATATTCGAATCCTGGTGCGTGATCGCAATAAAGTAAAAGGTCAGCCTTGGGCATCGGCCGTTGAAATTAGCGAAGGTAGCGCCCAGAACCGTGCAGATTTAGATGCAGCATTGAAGGGAGTCCACACTGCCTATTACTTATTGCACTCTATTAACTTAGGTCCTAACTTTCATGAGATCGAAGCACAGATGGCGCGCGATTTTGCGCAGGCCGCCGAAGCTGCGGGTGTGGCGCAGATTGTTTATTTAGGTGGCATCGCTAACGATGTAAATATCAGCAAGCATTTAGCATCACGGGCGCGCACGGGTACAGAGCTAGCAAGTACATCGGTGCCAGTGATGGAGCTGCGTGCTGGAATTATTATTGGCTCGGGCTCTGCTAGCTTTGAAATGTTGCGACACTTAACACATCGTCTGCCGATAATGACTACACCTAAATGGGTTATGAACCGCACCCATCCGATTGCAATCCGCGATATCTTGTATTACTTAAAGAATGCAGCGGTTTTAAAACAGCCAGTTGGAAGAACCTTTGATATTGGCGGCCCCGAAGTACTGACATATGCCGACATGATGCAGAAATTCGCCAAACTTTCAGGACTTAAAAAACGCTTGATCATCAAGATCCCAGTATTAACACCAGGGCTTTCAAGTTTATGGATCGGTTTAGTTACGCCAGTACCAACGGCTTTGGCACGCCCACTCGTTGGTTCATTAATCAGTGAGGTTGTTGCAGATCCGGCCAAAAGTATTGACGCCGTGATCGCACCACCACCCGAGGGATTAACCGATGTTGCAACGGCGATTAACTTGGCACTTTCAAAGATCATCGATCATCACGTTGAAACACGGTGGTCTGATGCAACTAGCCCAACTGCGCCGTGGCAGAAAGCACAAGGAGATCCGGAGTGGGCTGGGGAAACTGTTTTACGCGATCGCCGTGAAGTTGTTACAGATATTCGCGCTGAAAAAATATGGCGACAGATCGAAGGCATCGGTGGCGAGCATGGCTGGTTTGGCTCTGATTTCCTATGGTGGGCGCGCGGAGTATTAGATCGATTTGTAGGTGGAGTTGGTTTGCGCCGCGGACGTCGAGATCCAGATTATTTACGCGTTGGAGAGAGTTTAGATTTTTGGAGAGTCGAAGCGCTTGAGCAGGGACATCGCTTAAAACTCTACGCTGAAATGGTTCTGCCAGGTAAGGCCTGGTTGGAGTTTGTTGTCAGCCAAGAGAATGGAAAGACCCGCATTGTGCAAGAGGCGTCGTTTAATCCACGCGGATTAGGCGGCCAGTTGTATTGGTATGCCACTGCGCCATTTCACTTCTTTGTCTTTCCAACGATGCTGCGAAATATTGTAAAGAAAGCTGCCAAAGGTGCATGAGTTCACGGCCGAAGTCGAAGCCCTTGCCCAGGAGGTTTTGGCATACAGTCTGGATCGCTTAAAGAATGATCCACCTCTAGATGGCCCACGAACGGCTGAGGATTTATTTTCAGAGGTCGGTAACACAATTACCGCGCGCGGACTCGGCGGACATCACGCCCTTGAAGTCTTTACAAGTGTTTTAGCTAAGGCGTGCATCTCTACAGATCATCCGCGCAACTTGGCCTTTATTCCATCGGCGCCAAGTGAGTATGCAAACCTGTTTGATTTAGTCGTTGGTGCAAGCGCTCTCTATGGGGGCTCGTGGCAGGAAGGTGCTGGCGCAGTCTTTGCTGAAAACCAAGCGTTGCGTTGGCTATCGGATTTAGCGGGCCTTCCACAATCTGCCGGTGGTGTCTTTGTACAGGGCGGCACCGTTGGAAATCTCTCAGCATTAGTTGTTGCTCGGGCCCAGGCGCGCAAGAAGCATCCAGATGCAACACGTTGGGTTATTGCCTGCAGCGAGGAGGCACACTCATCGATTGCCATGACAGCTAATGTCATGGATGTCGATGTAATGAAAGTAGCAGTTGCTGCAAATGGAAAGCTAATGGGAGATGCCGTCGCACAA
Organism: Candidatus Planktophila sp.; assembly: GCA_009691145.1. Lineage (GTDB taxonomy): Bacteria > Actinomycetota > Actinomycetes > Nanopelagicales > Nanopelagicaceae > Planktophila. The sequence continues at coordinate 4,770 of SHVG01000040.1, forward strand.
GCCATTGACGAGCTGCATTCAACGACATCTAAGCGTGTTTTTGTAGTTGTTGCTACATCGGGCACGACTAATTTAGGAATCATCGATGACTTAAAGGGAATTGGTACCGCCGCCCATGATCGTGGCGTCTGGTTTCATGTCGATGGCGCATATGGTTTAGCTGCGCTGTGTGCACCGTCGGTGAGATCCAAGTTTAATGGCATAGAAGACGCCGATTCATTCATTGTCGATCCACATAAATGGTTATTTGCACCCTTCGATGCCTGCGCACTTATCTATCGCGAACCCGAACTTGCACGGGCAGTACATTCCCAACACGCTTCGTACTTAGATACGTTAAAAGATGGCTCGTGGTCACCTGCGGATTATGCGATTCACTTAACACGGCGCACGCGCGGACTTCCGTTTTGGTTTTCATTAGCCGCACATGGCACCGATGCATACACCGATGCAATGGAACACACGATCACGGTTGCACAAGCGGCCGCCGATTTAGTAAGAGCGCATCCAGATTTAGAGCTCGTATGCCAACCCGAACTCTCTATCGTCGCCTTCACTCGCAAAGGGTGGACGGCAAAGGATTATCACAACTGGTCCGATACATTGCTGGCCGATCAAGTGGGATTTATTCCGCCCTCATCGCATCACGGAGAAGCGATTCTAAGATTTGCAATCGTTAACCCATGGACAAAAATCAGTGATATCGAGATGATTTTAAACAGGCTGTAAATCCCACACTTTTACACTGCGCCCGATAGGATTTAACCCATGTCTGCACAGGAAGAGCCAGCGATACACAGCGGCTTAAGTGATTTAGAGTCTCGCATCCTGGATTTTGAAGCTAGCTGGTGGCGATATGCAGGGGCTAAAGAGAGCGCCATTGCAGAGCTCTTCGAGCTCACCGCCCCGCGCTACTACCAACTCCTCAACGACTTAATCGACCGGGAGGATGCCCTTATGGCCGCCCCCATGCTGGTAAAACGCCTTCGCCGCCTGCGCGAGGCCCGTATGTCCACCCGTATCGCCCGCTAAAGCCTGACTCGTTTTGCGTCCTAGGAGTACCTCCTCTAGATTTGGCGTTAGCACTCTCAGGGGTCGAGTGATAAAGCCCCCGTCAACATCAAAGGAAAGTGAGCACAACTCATGGCAAAGCAGATTGCCTTTAACGAAGAAGCACGTCGCGGTCTAGAGCGCGGAATGAATATCTTGGCCGATGCCGTCAAGGTAACGCTCGGGCCTCGCGGACGTAACGTAGTTCTTGAAAAGAAGTGGGGCGCCCCAACGATCACCAATGATGGCGTCTCAATTGCAAAAGAGATTGATTTAGAGGATCCATGGGAAAAGATCGGCGCAGAGCTAGTCAAGGAAGTTGCTAAGAAGACCGATGATGTAGCAGGCGATGGAACAACGACTGCAACGGTATTGGCACAGGCACTTGTGCGCGAAGGTCTACGTAACGTTGCCGCTGGATCAAATCCAATAGCACTCAAGCGCGGAATCGAAAAGGCTGTCGAGCAGATCGTTGCCGAGCTTTTATCGATGGCAAAGAGCGTGGATTCAAAGGAGCAGATCGCTGCAACTGCATCGATCTCTGCAGCAGATACAACTATCGGCGAGATGATCGCTGAGGCGATGGACAAGGTCGGCAAAGAGGGCGTTATCACCGTTGAAGAGTCAAATACTTTCGGCTTAGAGTTAGAGCTTACCGAGGGAATGCGCTTCGATAAGGGTTACATCTCGCCATACTTTGTCACCGATCAAGATCGCATGGAAGTTGTTTTAGAAGATGCTTACGTATTGATCGCTAACTCAAAGATTACAAATATCAAGGACTTAGTACCGGTTCTTGAAAAGGTTATGCAATCAGGTAAGCCACTTGCAATCATCGCCGAAGATGTAGAAGGCGAAGCACTTGCAACCTTGGTAGTAAACAAGATTCGCGGAACATTCCGCTCGGCCGCCGTTAAAGCTCCAGGCTTTGGAGATCGTCGCAAGGCGATGCTTCAAGATATTGCGATCCTTACAGGCGCAACGGTTATCTCTGAAGAGGTTGGTCTCAAGCTTGATCAAGCTGGCCTAGAACTATTGGGTCGCGCTCGCAAGGTTGTTATTAGCAAGGACGAGACAACGATCGTTGAGGGAGCAGGCGATGATGCACTTATTAAGGGCCGCGTCGCACAGATTCGCTCAGAGATTGAAAAAAGTGATTCAGACTATGACCGCGAGAAGCTGCAAGAGCGTCTTGCCAAGCTTGCCGGTGGCGTAGCTATTATCAAGGCGGGTGCTGCAACTGAGGTAGAGCTCAAAGAGCGCAAGCACCGCATTGAAGATGCAGTACGTAACGCAAAGGCTGCAATAGAAGAGGGAATCGTCGCCGGTGGTGGCGTTGCACTTCTGCAAGCAGGCACGGCAGTATTTAAGAAGTTATCACTTGTTGGCGATGAGGCAACTGGTGCCAAGATTGTTGAATTCGCAATCGAAGCTCCACTTAAGCAGATCGCAATTAACGCAGGTCTTGAAGGCGGAGTTGTAGTTGAAAAAGTCCGTCACCTACCTTCAGGTCAGGGATTAAATGCGGAAACTGGAGAGTACGTAGACATGATTAAAGCTGGCATCATCGATCCAGCTAAGGTCACTCGCTCTGCACTCCAAAATGCGGCATCGATCGCAGCACTCTTCATTACAACAGAGGCAGTGATTGCAGATAAGCCAGAAAAGAATCCAGCACCAATGTCACAAGGTGGCGGAGATATGGACTTCTAAGAGGCCATTTTTACTCAGCCGTTACGCCTGGCGCCGCCTTCGATTAACATCGGGGCGGCGTTCTGCTTTATCCTAAGCACATGGCAAAGAAGTCACTCCTTAAGAGAGCACCAAAGGAAAAGAGATCATCGGGGGCACACCCATTTGATGCAATCGACCTTGCCCGAAATGCAATCACCGATGAGCCTCTTGGTGCATCTAAAATCGGAAAATTTGTATCAGTTGATTTCGATGATGAAGATCGCGTAGCCACTTATTTATTTGAAGCCAAACTCGCTGGCTACAAAGGCTGGCGCTGGTGTGTCACCGTTGCAAAGGTCGATGCAGATTCTGCGCCAACGATCTGTGATGTTGTCGTACTGCCTGGCCCAGATGCATTAACTGCACCAGAGTGGATTCCATATCGCGATCGGATTCAACCGGGCGATGTTGGTGTGGGCGATATTGTTCCAAGCTCACTCGATGACACACGTTTAGTTGCAGGTGCACAGGCACTTCCGCAGGATGAAGATTTAGATACTGCGATGGCTATCGAACTTGGCTTTGGTCGTGCGCGCGTTATATCTATCGAAGGTCGCGATCAAGCGGCAAAGCGATGGTATGACGGAGACCGTGGCCCTAGATCGCCGATGGCTGAATCTGCACCTAAGCCATGTCACTCATGCGGCTTCTTTATTCAGATTGCAGGCTCACTGCGCTCAACCTTTGGTGTGTGCGCCAATGCAATCTCACCTGAAGATGCACGCGTTGTATCGGTCGATCACGGCTGCGGAGCTCACTCCGAAGCCACCTTCGCCGCCCCTGGTGTAAACTAATCTCCTGACCGCAGCCCGCGGCTACACGAGTAGATCTAAAAACCTTAAGGAGCCATCCCTATGCCTACAGGCCGCGTTAAATGGTTTTCATTAGAGAAAGGCTTTGGCTTTATCGCAAATGATGAGGGCGAAGATGTTTATCTAGCTGCATCATCGCTTCCTGAGGGCGTATTAACGGTTAAGCCTGGTACCAAACTCGAATTCAGTGTCGCCGATAGTCGTAAAGGACCACAAGCGATGTCGGTTCATATTGTTGATGCACCACCATCTCTTGCCGAGAGTTCACGTGTTAATCCAGATGATTTAGCTGCAATGATTGAAGATACAATTAAGATTTTAGATCGCGTTGGAAATGGCCTTCGTCATGGCCGACATCCAGCTGGCCCTGAGGCCGAGCGTTTAGGCCGTGTTCTGCGCGGTATCGCCTCTCAACTAGAGGCTTAAATACCGCTGCGCCGTGCGCGGCGTATTGAGTATCGAATACCCGTTGCACCTAAGGCTGCACCAAAGACACATGTCCAAATAATCTTTGCATCGGCATTCATTGCCAGTGCAATAACCCCAGCAACGAGCCAGCAGATTGTTCCGATTGCTACTAGGGTTACAACTGAGCGTATATTTGATTCCATGAGAGAAGAGTAATGCGAATAGCAGTAAAAGAGGGTGGTAATTGGCGTTCATTTCGCCACCGCAATTACCGCATCCTTTTTCCAGCAAATACGGTTTCAAATATCGGTAGCTGGGCCCAGCGCATCGCCCAAGACTGGCTCGTCTTAGAGCTAACCAATAACAACGGTACTTATCTAGGTCTTGTCACTGCAGTTCAGTTTGCACCGGTTCTACTTTTCTCACTCCATGGTGGTGCGATGGCCGATCGCATTGATAAGCGCAAAGTTTTGATTGCAACAAATATCGTCGGCGGTGCAGCATCTATTGGGCTGGGTTCGTTAGTGATGACCGATGCGATCCAACTCTGGCATGTATTTGTATTGGCAGGCGTGCTCGGTATTTCAACGGCGATAGATGCACCGGTGCGACAGGCATTTACTAGCGAACTTGTTGGTCACGATGATTTACCCAATGCCGTTAGTTTGAACTCTGCAAGCTTCAATGGCGGTCGCCTTGTTGGCCCGGCTGTCTCTGGATTACTAATCGCCGCCTTTGGTACAGGGCCTTCATTTTTAGTTAACGGGGCTTCATACTTTTTCGTAATCTTTGCTCTCTTAAAGCTCAATACAAAGGCTTTCTTTCATCAAGATGAAGTTAAAACGATGGGCAATATTCGAGAGGGCATTGCATATGCAAAGGCGCGCCCTGATATTTATGTTGTCATGATTATGGTCTTTGCACTGGCCACCTTTGGACTTAACTTTCAGATTTTTAATGCTTTGATGGCAACCCAGGAATTTGACTTAGGGCCGGCCGATTTTGGCTTGATGGGAACCTTCATCGCCATTGGTTCGCTAACAGGTGCCATTGGATCGGCCCGGCTGGAGCGCTTTAGGACAGCCCGCTTTGTGATCCTCGGTGGGATGCTGTTTTCAATCTCGATTATAGTGCTTTCGGTGCTCCCAAATTACATAACATATATCGTGTGGCTGCCTATATGCGGCGTCACTGCACTTACTACTCTGGTTTCAGCTAACTCAATCGTTCAGACAAGTACCGATCAAGCTATACGCGGCCGTGTCATGGGCCTGTATCTACTTATCTTTATGGGCGGAACGCCATTTGGTTCTCCATTGATTGGTTTAGCTACTGATTACATCGGTATTAGGCCCACGATTGCACTGTGCGGTGGGATATCTCTAAGTGCTTCGCTCTTTGTTTGGCTCAAGTACCGCAACAGAGTTGGGGTACCGGCAGATATCAGTGTGGCAGCGGTATTAAAGACCGCTAATCGCGACCAAAATAATTAGACCAAAGAGCACAACCAAGGTAACGATTCTGCGAGTTTTATAGTTCATATTCACTGTACTTTCACTGGTTGCGAAGGGATTAATTTTACAATAACAAAAGCAATTGCAATCAATA
>SHVG01000041.1 GCA_009691145.1 Candidatus Planktophila sp.
CAAGGAAAGATAGTTGGGTATCGGCACCGAGTGCCCAGGGCCAGAACTGAAGATCCATTAAGATCCCAAATAGCTCACTGGCCACAACTGCAAAAAGCATCAGTAGCGCGATTTCTTTCTTACCGCGCAGTCTGTTGCGACCTGGGAGTAAGCCTGCGAGTAGGCCAATCCATGCTGCGGCAAATATTTGGTAGCCCAACCACGGACCAAGCCCGCCGGTCAAGAGTGCAGAAACAAAGACAGATATGAGTCCGAGAAGAAAACCAAAGGATGGACCAAATACTCGCGCACTCAAAATGAGAAGAAACCACATTGGCTCGATTCCGAGCGCGCCGGCACCTAGTGGGCGAAGGGCGGCAACCAGTGCGGCTAAAACTCCAAGCAGTGCAACGGACTTTGCATCCAACTGTGAGTTCGAGACTTCAGAGATTGTGAGCACCACTGCAACTGTTATAGCGAGCCAGAAAAAAATCTGTGTACGTGGCAGATTTTCACCTGAATAGAAGAATGGCCAGAGAAATCCTGCTGCGCTCATGCACGAGGCAAAAGCCAGAACAGTTGCATTACGAGGTGAAAATCTAACGACATTACCTGTTAATATCATCGAGATTTGCTCTCGATTGCATCGATGACATCGCGAACTCTTAGCCAGGGCTGCGGCGACATGACCTTGGCAACTTGAGGTGCAAAGGCCGGGGATGAGAGCAGGACTTCTATCGTTGGACCATCGGCGACAATGTCACCATCTGCTAGAAAGATCGTGCGGCTGGCTAGTTCGGCAACAAGTTCAACATCGTGCGTTGCGATCACAACGGCGCGATTAAAGGTGGATGCAAACTCAAGCAGAATTCGGGTGAGTGATTTCTTGGCTTCGTAATCTAATCCCCGCGTAGGTTCATCGAGTATGAGCACCTTAGGATTGGCCGAGAGCACAACGCTCAGCGCTAATCCCAGACGCTGGCCCTCAGATAAATCGCGTGGATGCATATGTAGCGAAATCCCTGGTACCAACTGGGCAAGTACTGAGTGTGTAGTGCCAGGGGAGACCTGGTTATCTTTATCGGCCTGTTCGCACTCCTTAGCAACGGATTGGGCATAGAGAAGATCACTTGGTTCTTGCGGGATATAGCCGATAGTTTGTCTACGAACTTTGCTATGTAAATCTTTCGATTCAAGTGAGTGCACTTTCACGCCACCAGTTTGTATGTCATTGACGCCGGATATTGATCGAAGCAGAGAGCTCTTACCAGCGCCATTGCGGCCCATAACTGCAACGATTTCATTATCAAAGATTGTGGTCGTGATCGAATTAAGTGCCGCTTTGGTTCCGTAGGCCACAGATAGTTTTTCAACTTCAATGACAGCCGTTGTGCTTACTGGGATAAGGCGTGGATGGGACAGTGGTGTTGAGTCCCGTAACTGCTGAGTTCTGCGGCGCATATCGCGCACTGACAGGCCAGCATCCTCTAATCCGAGCGCGCGGGCCAAGTGCACAATTGGGGGAGCAATAGGAGAGTTCTTCATTATCTCCTGAGCAGATCCAATAGTTGTCTGGCCATCACCGGTGATATGCACAATGCGATCGGCAAAATCGATGACGCGCTCTAATTTATGTTCAGCGATGACGATGGTAATACTCAAGTCATGAACTAAACGGTGCAGAATCGACAGGACCTCTTCTGCAGCTATGGGGTCAAGTGCGCTAGTTGGCTCATCTAAAACCAGAACCTTGGGATGCATGACAAGAGCGCTGGCGATGGCAACACGCTGTTGTTCGCCACCACTGAGTGTTGCAATGCTGCGCGATCGCAGCGGTGCTAGTGACATTAAATCCAGTGACTCTTCAACCCGCTTTCGCATCGTCTCATTGGGCAGATTGAGCGCCTCCATTGCAAAGGCCAACTCTTCCTCGACCGTATCTGCAACGAAGCCGTTGATGGGGTTCTGACCTACGATTCCAATCAAGTGTGCCAGGCCGCCAGGTTTAACTTCGCGCGTGGATACTCCATCAACGCTGATCTCTCCAGCCAAAATCCCTCCGGTGTGATGTGGTACCAAACCATTTATCAATCGCAACAAAGATGATTTACCCGATCCCGTGGGCCCGATAACTAATACCAACTCGCCTTCGGCTATCTCTAGATTGAGATTTTCAAGTACCGTCGTTGTTGAGTTTGGATATACCAGCGAAACATTAGAAAATCTGATCACGATAACCCCATTACTAATAATCCTGAAATGACAACTGCGCTATCGCTGATGCTCCAACGAATAGGGCGATAGCGTGAGCGCTTACGGCTGACTCCGTAGCCCCTGGAGTCCATAGCTGCAGCTAAATCTAAAGAGCGTGCCAGTGATTCTTCAAGCAATGGAATTGCTACTCGTCTATATGATGCAAAACCTTTGGTGTTCTGTCCACGCAGGCGCTGGGCCTGGCGAATCCTTGCAACACTGGTGACTAACTGCGGAACAACCGATGTTGCAATCACAACGGCGACACCGAACTCATAAACGTATATGGGCAGAACCCGTAGCAATCGATGGGGGCTCGTTAGCGATGCAGCGGCGCCACATATAACGATGATGGCGCAGATGATTACCCCCTCACTTAACGCCGATGAAAGACGCTCGAGAGTTACCGCCCCACCAATTCGAACTCCCGGCATCCAATCGGGCAGTGGCACTCTGGGGAGAGTCAAGAGTGTTCTCCCAGGGATTGGAACCCCGATTGTTACTCCAATAAAAGTTCGAATCATTAGTATCCAGATCGCCACTTTTAAACTCCAGTTGAAACTCTTAGCCCACGGTGCATCTTCGCGCTGGGATATGACAACCAACCCCACAACACCCACCGATACGAGCGCGAATACTGGTGTGTTTGCCCGTGCAATCGAGATCACAATGGCAAATGACCATATCCACCAAGTCAGTGGGTGAAGTGGGATCTTCTTCATTAGATAATTGTCATTTCTTAACTATTAAAGCCTTAGGAGTTGCAATTTCAACGCCACATTCTTTAGCTGGGAAGCCATTGAGCCCACAGATTAGGCCGGATGATGCTGCGCGAATCTTCACTACTTGTCCTAAGACATCGATTCCCTGTGATGTCTTTGCTGTACGCACGCAACGGGTAAATGTCTTAGCAACCTTTTCACCCTTTGGCGCCCAGGTAGTTGATCCGAAGTCAACCACTAGTGCGATTCGCTTGGTGTCAGAATCTGCCTTTGTACTGCCGCAGATTTTTTCAAAATCTGGTTTCACCTTTGGCGCTAGTGATGGAATATCGTCGCTGCCAAATACAAATGACCAGCCTTCAACTGCCCCATCTGCGATATCAACGGTTGGCCCAGTCATAGCTGCAGTCCACGCGGTTTTTCCTGGTGCGGCTTGAAAATAACCCCAGTAGCGCCAGCCTTTATCGGCAGCGTTGGCCGATGGAGCTACAAGGATAGATGTTGCAAGAACTGTTAATGCTAAGAGTATTGATCTTAATCTCATTAATGTGAAGCCTCTCGAAAATGAAGAGTCTCACAGGGGTAGTACCGTCTAAAAGTGCAAAGGACACACTCGTATCTAGGACCACACCCCGCAAACCTCGGCGGGTGTTATGTCGATTACTGTTTTTCATTAGGTAATCCGACTTAGCGCTTTTCATAGTGCGCCTTACGGTTGCGGGTCAGTGTCGGAGTTTCACCGAACTTCCCCTAATGAGAAACCTATGAAGTTGTAGGCGTAGGCAACCACATCGCCTTGAAGTTGGCAACTGACCACGCAGGTTATAGAGTCAGGACATGGAATATCGCCGCCTTGGCAGTACCGGAATGTATGTTTCAGAGATCGCTTATGGAAACTGGATTACACATGGCTCACAAGTTGAGGCCGAAGCTGCAATCAGATGTGTCAAAGCTGCACTCAATGAAGGCATCACTACCTTCGATACTGCCGATGTCTATGCAGGCACGCGTGCCGAAGTTGTACTGGGCAAGGCGCTCAAAGGTGTCAGGCGCGAATCCTACGAACTCTTCACAAAGGTCTATTGGCCAACTGGTACTGGCAAGAATGATCGCGGTTTATCGCGCAAGCATATTATTGAATCCTGCAACGCCTCACTGAAGCGCCTGCAGAGCGATCACATCGATTTGTATCAGATGCACCGCTTTGACTTCCAAACTCCCTTGGAAGAATCACTCAGTGCCTTCGATGATTTAATCCGCTCTGGAAAAGTGCATTACATCGGATTTTCAGAGTGGACTGCGCCGCAGATTTCAGCGGCGTTGAAGATCCAAGATGCTCATGGATATAACCGCTTTGTCTCTAGCCAACCGCAGTACTCGGCGCTCTGGCGCGTCATTGAGGCCGAAGTTATTCCACTCTCGATTAAAGAGGGTATCGGGCAGATCGTTTGGTCGCCGATGGCACAGGGCGTTCTATCTGGAAAGTATCTGCCGGGTAAGAAAGCACCAGCGGGCTCGCGTGCAACCGATAAGAAGGGTGGCGCCGGAATGATTTCAGGGTGGCTACGCGAAGAAGTTCTCACCGCCGTTGCAAAATTAGCACCTGTTGCTAAAGAGGCGGGTTTAACAATGTCTCAACTTGCCATCGCATGGGTTCTGCAAAATCCAAATGTCTCATCGGCAATCATGGGGGCGACAAAGCCATCACAGGTTAAGGAAAATGTGAAGGCTGCAGGTGTGAAGCTAGATGCATCCACCATGAGGGCGATCGATGCAGTATTGGGAACACTACCTGAAAAAGATCCAGCTAAAAATATAAGCCCAAATCCCCGTTCTTAATTAACGCGATCGCCAACCTTTGTCTGAGGGTGCGGTGCACGTAGTCGACGCATCTGTGTAGAGCGCAGCCAGGCGTACATACCCAGACCCTTGGTTGCAACGTTTGGAAATTTGGCCGTTACTAGTTTGCGAATCTTTCGGCTCAAGAAAATACCATCGATAACGGCGATAAGTAGCACGCCATACATAACTGCAATGGCGCCGAACTGAACAGCTGGCTTAGGTATTAGCGTCAAGATAAGGACTACAAAGATAATGGGCAGAAAGTATTCGCCGATTGAGCGGCGGGAGTCGACATAGTTGCGGACAAAGCGGCGCGCTGGACCACGATCGCGGGCAGGCAGGGCATTTTCATCCCCACGCAGATATGCAGTTCGTGATGCAGCGCGGTCTTGGCGAGAGGCCAACTTAGCTGCGCGCTTTTGATCCTTTGTTACCACTGGGGCAAGGGATGAAGTAATCCGCTTTGCCTCAGAGATTTTACGTTTAGGGGTAGGGCGCCCTTTGCCAGTTGATTCTGTATCCATGTGACCAACTATATAAGTTTTCGCCCCGTTGCACTCGCGCTGGCAAAGGGGGAGCGGGTAGGCTTATCCCATCTAGTTCAAGGAGAGCCACACATGACCACAGAGACACCCACTGATTCATTAACTACAGCTATTCGTCTGACCGACGTTGCTGCGGTAAAGGTAGCTGCGCTATTGGCGCAAGAGGGCCGCGATGATTTAATGCTTCGCGTCGCCGTGCAACCTGGTGGCTGTTCTGGACTTCGCTATCAGTTGTACTTCGATGATCGCAATCAAGATGGAGATATCATCCACGAGTTCGGCGGCGTTAAAGTCATCATCGACAAGATGAGTGATCCATATCTAATGGGCGCATCAATTGATTTTGTAGACACAATCGAAAAGCAGGGTTTTACTATTGATAACCCTAACGCCGGCGGATCATGTGCCTGCGGCGATTCATTTAACTAACTCACGCTACTTACACTCTAAGATCGTTCCATGAAAATAGGCGTAGCAGGCTCGGTTGGTGTTGATCATTTAATGACATTTTCTGGAAAGTTCACCGACTCTCTAGTTGCTGGTTCACTTCAAAAGATCTCACTCTCATTCCTTGTAGATAGTTTGGATGTTCGCCGCGGCGGATGTGCGGCCAACATCGCATTTGGTATGGGTGTCTTAGGTCTGAACCCAGTTTTAATTGCAGCGGTCGGAAAAGACTGGCCAGATTACGAGGCCTGGCTATCTCGCCATGGTGTCGATACATCACATGCTTTAGTTTCGGAGACGCTTTATACAGCCCACTTCATCGTCACAACAGATGATGATCTCAATCAGATAGCTTCGTTTTTTCCAGGAGCGATGAGTGAGGCGAGAAATATCGAACTTGGGACCATCATGGATAAAAGCGGTCGCTTCGACATGGTCGTGATCTCCCCGGATGATCCACAGGCGATGTTGCACCACTCCGATGTATGTCGAGATATGGGTATTGCATTTGCCGCAGACCCTTCCCAGCAGATGGCGCGCATGAGCGGGGAGGAGATCAAGCTTTTAATCGACGGTGCCTCCTACCTCTTCATGAATGAGTACGAGCTAGCCCTGGCGATGCAAAAGACGGGGTGGAGCGATGCCGAGATTCTAAGTCATGTGAAGGTGCGAGTTATTACCCTCGGATCTAAAGGCGCTAAAGTCGAAACCGCGGCTGGGGATTTCGTACAGGTGGGATGTCCTAAGGAGAACTCCAAGATCGATCCAACGGGCGTTGGCGACTCATTTAGATCGGGCTTTATCGCTGGACTTGCATGGGGAGTAAGCCACGAGCGCTGTGCTCAAATCGGTGCATTAATAGCCACGTATGTAATTGAAACTATGGGCACACAGGAGTATCGATTTACTGGTGATGAGTTTGTTGAACGATTTGCGCAGACCTATGGAGATAGCGCAGCGGCAGAGATCGCCGCACACATTAAAAGGTAGTGTGTGCTCTCAACCACACGTGTAAGAGCGATTTTCGATACCTAGATTTTGCGCCCCGACCTATATCCTTAGCACATGTCCGTCACAAGAGCTAAGGCCCTAGCCGCCCTAGTCCTTCTGGTTCCGGTGTTTTTTTTGACCGGTTGTTCCAAGGTCTCAGAGCTAGGATTTCCAGGTGGTGTTACCAGCGTAAATAACGAGGCGTTGCCGCTGTGGCAAGGAGCATGGATTGCTGGAGGCGTTGTAGGAGTAATAACACTGATATTGATTTTATGGCCAGCAGTCTTTCATCGCCCCAAGGTTGGTGCCCCAGAGTTTCCAAAGCAGACTCAGTATCATGTTCCGATTGAAATTATTTACACGATCATTCCATTCATTATCGTAGCCGTGATGTTTTATTACACGGCCAAGAAAGAAACTGTAATCATCGCAAAGAGCACAACAGCGATGCATGAGATCTCTGTCAATGGCTTTCAATGGTCATGGCAGTTTTCTTATCTGGATGCTGGCAAGGATGCAGTTGTCACTGGAACGACTGCTAAGCCAGCAGTTTTGGTTGTGCCCTTGGGTGAGCCTGTGCGCTACACATTTACCGGTAACGACGTAATCCATGGGTTTTGGGTCCCTGCTTTTATGATTTCGATACAAAATATTCCAGGGGTAACAAATCAACTCGAGTTCACGGCTAAGAAGTTAGGGGAGTATCCAGGTCGCTGTAATATGCACTGCGGCCGGGCGCACTCCCAGATGCGATTTACAGTCAAAGTTGTCACTCCGGCCGATTACGCGACCTATCTTGAGAGTATTACAGGGAGCCAAGCATGACAACATATGCCCAACGTCCATCAGTGAGCCTGTCTGCACCCCCTGCGCCCATTAAAGGTAAGAACTTCGTCAAGTGGATTACATCAACTGACCATAAGACAATCGGCTATCTCTATTTAATAACCTCCTTTGCTTGGTTTTTGGTGGCAGGAGTCTTAGCACTCTTTCTTAGAAGCGAATTAGCCCGCCCGGGTATGCAGTTTTTGAGTTATGAGCAGTACAACCAGATCTTTACTATGCACGGCACAATCATGCTTTTGATGTTTGCTACTCCTCTATTTGTTGGCTTTGCAAATGTGATAATGCCTTTGCAAATCGGGGCTGCCGATGTCGCCTTCCCGAGACTTAACATGTTGTCCTACTGGCTATATCTGTTCGGTGGCTTCATGGCCTTTGCAGGTTTTCTAACTCCAGGCGGGGCTGCATCATTTGGTTGGACCGTCTATGTGCCACTTTCGAATGCAACATACTCACCTGGAATTGGGGCAGATCTTTGGCTCGTTGGCCTGGCAATTAGCGGTGTGGGAACTATTCTGAGTGGCGTTAACTTCGTTACAACGATTTTTACAATGCGCGCACCTGGTATGACAATGTTTCGAATGTCGATTTTTTCATGGAACGTGCTTCTGACATCGATTCTCGTCTTGCTCGCCTTCCCACCTTTTGCAGCCGCGCTGCTGGGACTGGAATCTGATCGAATCTACGGATCGCATCTCTTTGATCCAGCAAATGGTGGAGCCATGTTGTTCCAACACCTGTTCTGGTTTTTTGGCCACCCTGAGGTCTATATCCTGGCTCTGCCATTCTTTGGTATCGCAACTGAGATCTTGCCAGTCTTTAGCCGCAGACCAATCTTTGGATACAAAGGTCTCATCGCTGCAACAATTGCAATCTCTGCTCTCTCTGTCTCTGTTTGGGCTCACCATATGTTTGCAACTGGACAGGTTTTGCTTCCATTCTTCTCATTCATGACATTTCTCATTGGCGTTCCAACTGGCGTTAAGTTCTTCAACTGGATCGGCACAATGTGGCGGGGCCACGTAACATTTGAGACACCCATGCTCTGGGTGATGGGCTTTCTCGTAACATTTTTATTTGGGGGTATCACCGGGATCATCCTGGCCTCACCTCCTTTAGATTTTGCCGTGACAGCTAGCTACTTTGTTGTAGCCCACTTCCACTATGTCCTCTTTGGAACAGTGGTCTTTGCCATGTTTGCAGGCTTTTATTTCTGGTGGCCAAAGATGACTGGACGGATGCTCAATGAGCGTCTGGGTAAGATTCACTTCTGGACTACTTTTGCAGGATTCCACCTCACATTTTTAATCCAACACTGGCTCGGCATTAAGGGCTTCCCACGCCGCTACGCCGATTACCTTGCCACCGATGGATTTACTTTTATGAATACCGTCTCAACTATTGGCTCGTTCCTTCTTGCGCTCTCCATGATTCCATTTGCGATCAACATATGGATTACGCGCAACTCCCCATTAGTGGGAGTTGATGATCCTTGGGGCTATGGCTCATCTCTTGAGTGGGCCACATCATGCCCTCCACCGCGCCATAACTTCTTAACGATGCCGCGCATCTCCAGTGAGCGACCAGCCTTTGATCTGCATCACCCCCACATTAAGACAGAAGGTCACTAGTTCCATGAAGGTTAATTGGCAGTTATTTGGTGGACTCTCTCTCTTTTACGTAATCATCACGATCATCTACTGGAAGGTCGGTGGAGAGCCTGTGGGAATAGGTGGAATGTTGTTGGCGGCCTGTCTTGCCGGGATGATCGGCTTCTACCTCTGGTTTACCCAAAAGCGCATCGGGGTCACCTTGCCTGAAGATAGTTTCACGGCCGAGATTATCGATGGGGCAGGAGAGCTCGGTTTCTATAGCCCGCACTCATGGTGGCCACTACCGGTTGCACTCAGTGCCTGCACAATGGGTTTTGGCCTCATCGTTGGCTGGTGGCTTACGGTTATTGGCATCGGTGCAATCATGATTAGCGTTATCGGAATGGTTACCGAGTACGAAAAACCAATAACTAACGCATCACACTAACCACGGGCGATTAATCACGCGATTTAGTGGTGCTCAATCTCCTTGAGATCCTCGGCAGTAACTTTTGGAACTGCTACTGCGTGGGCTTTGCTCAACCGGATACGTAACTTGTTCTTGAGTGCACCTGGGCGTCTTACGCCGCGAGCATCAGTTGCTGGCAGCTCAAGTGCTGGTGCTTGCTCGTGGGATGTGAGTATGAATCGTTTCTGTGCCGAGATCGGCTCGTGGACTTCTACAAACTCACCACTTGGCATGCGCACAAGACGCCCAGTCTCCATCCCATGGAGGAGGAGGTCACGGTCTGCCCGTTGCAGGGATAGGCACAGGCGTTTGGTGATGACAAATGCCAGTGGGGGAAGAATAAAGATAGATATTCGCGAGAACCACATAATCTGATTAATAGATAAATCAAAGTGTGTTGCAAGAATGTCATTTCCACCGTTAATGAGACAGATTAAGACGAAGGTAATCGAGGTAACACCCAATGCTGTGCGATTTGGCACGTTACGTGG
>SHVG01000042.1 GCA_009691145.1 Candidatus Planktophila sp.
GCTGGGATTATTTGGTTAGTTTTGCGCGGGCTGCGCAGCAAGGTTGCTTGGGATCGATCCGTTTCGATTTTGGGGCTCTCAATAATTATCGTGTGTGCCGCCGTTGCATTCTGGGCGAAAAATACAAGTCTTGGAAGTAATTACTCTTATGTCAAAGTAGCTACGTACCTGACTCCGTTATTCCTGCTCATTATTGGCGAGAGAATGTCGCAGAATTTAAATGTCAAGAGAGCAAAGAATAAAAAAGATGATACGCCGTATTGGCTGCGCATGGTGAGCCCTATATTGTGCGTTGGTATCTTAGTAGGCTCAAGCGTTCACATAAATTCAGCGCTACTTAAAAAACAAGAGTTTTCTTTCCCTATGGGTATGACGGCGATTTTAAAAGATAAAGCCGCTCAAGCCGAGTTAAGTAACTACAACTACCTCACTACCTATCGCTCATTAAGTAATGTCCTTGGATTTTTGGGTGATACTTACTGGGTAGGCAAGGCCCCTAACGATATTTTGCTTGGAACTCGGATGGACAAAGAGATGCGAATTATCTGCTTTTCCAGCGATACTATGTGTGTACCTAAGAGCCCACAGATCCAAAACGATGTTTTGGCACGATTTAGTCTGAGGATATATCAATCACCGATTAGTACGGCCGAGTATGCAGCACTTAAACCTTTGGATCGTTTTCACGCAGCGATGGATGCAGTCGGACAGCCACGTTTTGATATCCCTGATCGATTTGTTGGTGGAAATCCGCTTCTTAAACCAAATACATGAGAGTTGTTGTAACTGGCTCATCTGGCTTTTTGGGCTCATGGATCTGTCGTGTATTAGCCCAGCACCATGAAGTCACTGCCCTTGTTCGGCCGAGCTCTGATACATACAGACTTAACAGCATTAATGGTCTACAGATCGAGAGCAGAGAGAGTGCGGAGTGGGCCGCTTTTATTAGGGGCGAGAGGCCCGATGCCTTGGTCCTGGCCGATTGGTGGGGCGTGGGCAACCACGATCGCAACGACCCCCGCCAGTTCGACAACATCGAGCGCATGCAAAACCATGCAACAGCGGCCAGAGATGCCGGTGTTGGCCTTGTCATCGGCGTGGGTAGCCAGGCCGAGCTTGGGCCAGTCTCTAACCGCATTACCGAGGAGCTATCCGATAATCCAACAACCACATATGGTCAGGCCAAAGTTGCGCTACGAGTGCTCATGCAGGATGTGCTCAAGGGCTCGGCAACGCGCTTTGCATGGATGCGGATCTTTTCCACCTACGGTCCATCAGATACCGATACGTGGTTAATCCCGCAGTTGATAGATACCTTAACCAAAGGCGAGGTCATGGAGTTAACAAAGGGCGAGCAAGAGTGGAGCTACCTACATGCCTTTGATTTAGCCCGTGGCTTTAAGGCCGTTATCGAAAACGAAAGCATCTCAGGTGTTGTCAGCGTGGGCAATCCGCAGACGGTGGTTTTAAAGGATGCGATTAATATTATCGCCGAGCAGCTAGGTGCCAAAGGATTGCTTGGCTTTGGAAAGATCGCTTATCGCCCAGATCAAGTAATGAAGTTAGAGCCGGCCTGTGAATCATTAACAGCTATTGGCTGGAAACCAGTTGTTTCATTTGAGAATGGAGTTAAGCAGACGATCCAATGGCGACACCGTTTAAAAGAAACACCTTTGCACTGCCAAGATGGTCAGGATATTATTTTTAATTTGCCACCAAGGCGTTAAATTTCTTAATAATATTCTCAACGTTAATACCGTTGACTGCACGCAAGAAGTTTTGATCACCAATCTGCGAAAGATTATTTTGATCGGCTGCAATTAACCCGATAGCACCTTGCAGGTTTGCCGCATTTACCGCCTCAAGAACAGCGGCGCCTACGCCGCCGCGGTATGAGTGCTCTTCTATAACAATGACGGGCCCTTTAGCTAGGGCTTTTTTAAGATAACTCATATCGATCGTTGAGACAAAGGGCATCGAAGCAACGGCAACAGAGAGACCTTGTCCTGCTAACTCTTTGGCTGCAGCAACTGCGACTGTGCCGACCGAGCCTGCAAAAATGAGAGTTCCGCTCTTTCCTGGGCAAACTTCATTGATCACACCATGTGAAACCTTTGGCGCGGTTGTGTGAATCGCTGGTTCGCCACTTTTACCCAAGCGCAGGTAAGTAGGCCTCTTTGAAGCGATTATTGAAAGCGTAAGCTGGGCAGTTTCAGCAGGATCTGCGGGCACGATGACCTCCATGTTTGGCAGGGCTCGCAAAATCGCAATATCTTCCAAAGCATGGTGGGTGTAGCCCTGATTGCCGTAGCCATATCCGGCACCTACAGAGACGACGACGACGGGGTTGTTCATCAGGCAGACATCGTTTCGAATCTGCTCGAGGCAGCGCAGGGTTGGAAAGTTAGCGATGCTATAGACAAAAACTCGTTTGCCAGTGGACGCGTACCCTGCAGCCATACCCATCATCGCCTGCTCATTAACACCTGAGTTAATAAATTGGCCAGGCAGTTCTTTTTCAAAAGTATCGAGGACGCCGTAGCCTAAATCTCCGGTCATTAAAATAATATTTCTATCTTTCTTGGCCGCCTCAAGGAGTGTTTTAACAAAGGTATCGCGCATCAGTAATTCTCACCCAACTGCTCAAAAGCTTTGTTTACATCATCGGCAGATGGTGGCTTGTAATGCCACAGGACACTGTTCTCCATGAAATCTACGCCTTTACCCTTTGTTGTATCGGCGATGATGCACTTGGGTCCACTTTGCTGTGAGAGGCCTGCCGCCAAAAGCGAGTAGTCATGCCCGGAGATAGTTTCGGTCTGCCACCCAAAGGCGATCCACTTATCGGCAAATGGTTCAAGCTTTAATGTATCTTCGGTAAAGGTAAGTGATTGAATCTTGTTGCGATCAACGATAACAACTAAGTTATCTAATCCGTGGTGGTTAGCGATCATCGCTGATTCCCATGTTGTGCCTTCATCGCATTCGCCATCAGACATCACAACAAATACACGGCCCTTGGCCCCGCTCTTCTTGCGCGACATTGCAATCCCGAGCCCATACGGCAGCCCGTGACCCAGTGAGCCAGTAGAAAGCTCAACTCCAGGTACGCCCTTCGATGTTACGTGACCGCCAAGGGCTGCATCATTGTTGCAATATTGCGCAAGCCAATCCTTTGGAAAAAATCCTTGAAGTGCAAGCACTGAATACAGCGCCGCTGCCGAATGTCCCTTGGATAGAATTACGATATCTCGATCGGCCCCATCCATATTTTTCGCAGAAATATTGGCAGCACCCGTATATAAAACACTCAAAATATCTACGACCGATAAAGCCGATGCCACGTGTGATGCCTTTGCAGTACTTGTCATAGAGATGATTTCATGACGGGCGGCAAGTGCGAGATCGGCGGCCTTTGTAAAGGCAGTTACGGCATTAGACAACGTTCTACCCCTTCAACTCGATTAAATATATGGGTAAGGATAGTAATATAGGGCTCAAAATACCGCTTCCATAATCGATGGGAGCCCGTGCCGTTAGACTTAGGCTCTAAATCTCTTAAAGGGGGAATTTCGTGAAAGCGGTAATTCTTGCAGGTGGTCTAGGAACACGGCTTCGCGAAGAGACCGAGTTTCGCCCAAAGCCGATGGTTGAAATTGGTGGGCTTCCAATTCTCTGGCACATCATGAAAACCCTCTCAACGCAGGGCATCAACGAGTTTGTAATCTGCCTAGGCTATAAGGGAGATTTCATTAAAGACTACTTTATGAATTATGAGGCTCGCACTCATGACATCACCGTCAAGCTTGGTGATAACGAGGCATTAGTGCAGCACAAGAAAGTAAAGACTGAAAACTGGACCGTGACCCTTGCAAACACCGGATTAACGACGATGACCGGCGGGCGAATTCATAGGATTAAAGAGTATGTTGCGGGCGAAAAGTTCTTGTGCACATATGGCGATGGCGTTGCAGATATTGATCTAAAAGCGCTCACTGCCTTCCATAATTCTCATGGCAAGACGGCCACCGTCACTGCCGTGCGCCCAACGAATCGCTTTGGTGCGATGCAGATTGATGAGAACGAAACGGTTACAGAGTTTGCCGAAAAGCCACGGGCTGAAAAATGGGTCAATGGCGGTTACTTCATCTTCGAGCCAGGAATCTTTGACTACCTAGATGCCGAATGCGTATTAGAAAAAGCACCCCTTGAAAAGCTTGCGCAAAAAGGCCAACTAAAATCCTACAAGCATGAGGGTTTCTGGCAGCCAATGGACACCTACCGCGAATCACAAGATCTCAATGAGTTGTGGGATAACAATGAGGCTCCTTGGAAAATTTGGTGATCTCTTTTCATGTCTAATTTTTTAAAGGATTACTCCGGTAAGAAAATCTTGGTTACCGGACATACGGGCTTTAAAGGTGCATGGCTATCTCGAATTTTGGTTTTAGCAGGGGCGCAGGTGTATGGATTAGCTCTAGCACCTGATGCCAACTCACTCTTCGATGTGATCGATGATTTAGGGCTCAAGGAGAGCACCATTCTCGACATTCGAAATCGCAGTGCAGTAGAGAGTTATTTTGCAACACATCGATTTGATGGTGTTTTTCACCTTGCCGCACAGCCTTTAGTGCGCCGCTCATATAAAGAGCCGATTGAAACATTTGATACAAATGTTATGGGTACAGCACATGTTTTGGATGCCGCAGTCAGCAATAAATCCACGCACTGGGTAGTCGCAGTTACAACGGATAAGGTCTATCGCAACGTTGAAAAACTAGGTGGCTATAGCGAGGAGGAACCACTCGGCGGAAAAGATCCTTATAGTGCCAGTAAGGCGGCGACTGAAATGGTTATCGCTGCGTGGCAGACAATTGCTAGCCACAGTGACCACACGATCATGATTTGTTCGGCCCGTTCTGGAAATGTAATTGGCGGGGGCGACACCGCAGAGGATCGCTTAATCCCAGATTTAATCCGAGCTTTTCATGCCGGGATAAAAACCGTCATTAGAAATCCTGCATCGATTAGACCATGGCAACATGTCTTGGATCCCATCAATGGTTACTTGCACATGGGCTCGGCGCTCATGGCTGGCCGCAAGATTTCGCCTGCATATAACTTTGGTCCAGGCGAGGAATCTAAATTAACCGTTGAGCAGATGGCCGATTACGCCTGTATGCAATGGGATGGCGCCAAAGGGGTTGATATTCAGATCGACCCCAACGCCGTTCATGAATCTGGAGTTTTGTGGCTTTCATCAGAGTTAGCCAAGAAAGAGTTAGGCTGGAGTAATCGATTTGAGGCCCGCGAAGCAATCGGCTGGACTATTGATTGGGAGAAGGAATCCATGAAAACCTCTCCATTGTTAGCTTTAGACCAACAGATCAATGAGTTCTACGGAGTAAAGCCATGAAAAAGATTTCGATTATTACGCCTTGTTATAACGAAGAAGTCAATGTTGAAATTTGTGCACAAGAGCTCAAGAATGTCATGCAAAAACAGCTTTCGGGCTATGACTACGAACATATCTTTGCCGATAACGCATCGACTGATTCCACGCTAATAAAACTGCGCGAAATGGCCAAGAAAGATAGACACATTAAAGTCATCGCCAATAGTCGCAACGTCGGCCCATTTAGAAATATGTGGAATGGAATGAAGAGTGCAACTGGAGATGCCGTTGTGCCGCAGTTAGCAGCTGATTTGCAAGACCCACCCTCTGTAATCCCCGAGTTTGTTAAAAACTGGGAGGCTGGCTTTTTAGTCACCTACGGAGTTCGCTCCAAGCGCGAAGAGGCTTTAGTTATGCGCATGGCACGCGGGCTTTATTACCGCATTATTAAGAAGTTCGCAGCGGCCGTTATCCCGCTTAACTCGGGGGAGTTCTTACTAGCCGATAAGAAAGTCATCGACTCGATTTTGTCCGTAGATGATCAGTATCCATACATCAGAGGGTTGATTGCGCAGACAGGGGTTAAGAGCGTTTCGGTTTCTTATACATGGGTCAAGCGCGAGCGTGGTAAATCTAAGAACAATTTCATCTCACTTATTGACCAGGCGATTAATGGTTTCGTTTCAACCTCACGTGTACCAGCACGTTTGGCTCTATTGGGTGGGTTCATACTCTCTTTCTTAGGCTTTGCATATGCCATCTTTACCCTGGTTATGGCCTTTATTTCAGATGGAAGCTCCCCAGTCGGAATCCCAACGATTATCGTGGGTATTTTCTTACTAGGCGGCGTACAGCTTTTATTTCTCGGCCTAATCGGTGAATACATATTGAGTATCCATGGACAGGTAAGACGAACGCCACCAATGTTTGAGATAGAGCGGATTAATTTCAAGGAGAGATAATGGCTAAGAAAAAATACCAAGCGGCAAAACCTGTCGCTCAAGAGAGTTTCCCAACGCCAATTGCCTTAGGTATTAAAGCCTTTGCACTCACCGGATCTCTTATATTTCTTATTCAGTTGCTTCGAGGATCTTCCCAAAGCGAAGGCCCCGATAAAGCGATTTACTTAATAGCGATCTTCATTGCCGGCATATTCCTTCTTTTGGGTTACTCAAAGACAGGGAAAACAACGGGCAAGTATGTATATGGCGCTTTAGCTTTTCTTGTCACCGCCCTAGGAATCGCCGGGGTTGAACAACATGAACCAATTAACGGTGTCGTACTCTCCTATCGATTGTGGTTGGGCTTTGGTCCCTATACGTTAATTCTGGCGCTACTGCTGATGCCGTTAGTTTTTAAAATTATCGAGTGGCGTAGTTTAAATATCGCCTGGAAAGCGCTTTTCTCTGGACTATTTCTGATCAATGCAGTATTAGTTGTCCCAAGTTTCTGGCAGAGTGCGGCCACTGTTATCGATGCCGACCACTCCGAATACGTCATTAACGAGTTGTTGGCTCCGCTTGTTGGCCACTGGCCGTACTCAGACTTTATTCCTCAATACCAGAGCTTCTATGGCTACTTACTCAAGCCATTTGCTGGTGGGATGAACGCGGTTCAGATTTCAAACTTTGCGCTGTTGGCCCTGACGTTCTTGAACTTTATCACTCTCATCATTGGTGTTTTCATCGCATGGAAGGCCATTGACCGACGCTCAATTGTCTTAGCAACTGGCTTAGTAATCCCATTTACATGTTTAACGCAATTTCCAACTCGCGAGGGATACCTCGGCTCAATCGCTGCCTTGCTTTCAGGTCTTTCAATCCGAATCTTTCCCGGCCTAGTTCTCATTGGTTTGTTAATTCTCTTATTAAGAAAAACTTCTAGTAGTACAGCGGCTAAGCGAGCGATAGCTTTTCTAATCTTTGGTTTCATCTCAGGTGTTACCGTTTGGCAATCTCAAGATTTTGGAATCGCTGCAGTTGTAACCTCATTTTTAGTTATCGCTTATGCAGGCTCCTCTAAAACTGTAGATATCAAGACCACAGTCTTTGCATTAATTGGATTTGTTCCCGGATTTGCCTTGTATCCAATCGTTGCAGGTGTGGCCGGAAAACCTGTTGACTTTAAATTCTTTTTATTCTTTGCCCGCCAATTCGGTTCGGGCTTTGGCGCCGAACGTATGCGCACACCAGGCCCAGTTCTCTATATCTTGCCATTGTTGGTCTTGCTCGTTGTTGTTCATGGAATCTATATCTTTAAGTCAAAGAAGAGCGCAGTTAATTTAGGCGACTATTCACTCAATAGCTTGATCGGATTCTCATTTGCTCTCTGGTCATTGTTTGGTTTCACGTATTACCTCAATAGGTCCTATGCTTCAGGCCAAATGCAGGTTTTATTCCTACCTTTAACGATTTCACTCGCAGCCTTTGTGGGGATTTTAATTAAAGATCCAGTTAAGAGCTTAGTCTTTGGAAATCTACAAAAAGGCTTCCTATTTTCACCACGAGCAATGAAGGAGAAGAACTTTGCTTGGGTGCTTCCGCTCCTTCTCATCGTTTCAATCCCCTTTGCATCACTTCTGCTGACCCCCAATCCAAGCGTTGAGATGAAGCGAATTAACGAGGCTAAGACCGCTCCACGTTGGCCAAAGCCAACTGTGCTGGCATCGGTTGCCGATGCCAAGGTCGCCGCCGAATATGCCAAAGCTCAAGGTCTTTCAATTGGCTTCTTCGGCGCATCATCGTATTACGTTGAAAAAGAGACGGGAGTGCAATCATTATCGATCTTGAACTCCCCGTTTGATTTATTTATGAGCGCTCAAACTGCACAAACCTCTTGCGACTACATTTTTAAGATTAACCCCGATCTCATTGTGGTCAGTGATGAAGGCGCCAATCTCTTCCAATTTGAGGGAAAGACGCTCTGCAATACCTACATTCAACAAGATGCTCCAGGGGTTCGTCCTGGTCATTTTGCCGTCAAAGTTGCAAAGTAAATGGAGTATGAGTTAATGGAAATCGCTACTAAATGTCCGATCTGTGAAAGCCTGGGAAACGCAGTTCCCGTATACCCATCTAATGTAGACGAGACTAGTTTTTCCACTGAGATTTTTTCAGCGCGCAGACTTCCTGATCGACGCCATTACCAATGGGTGCGTTGTAATAAATGCACACTTTTGCGATCGGACCCAGTTCTAGATGTTGATTTGGAAAAGCTCTACGTCGAATCAACCTTTGATTACTCCACTGAAGTAGATGGTTTAAAGAAGACGTATTTCAACCTAGTAAAGAGAGCTCTCGGCGGGAAGAAGTTTAAAAAATCTATCTTTGAAGTCGGCGGCGGAAATGGCTTCTTCCTAGAAGCGGCAAAAGATGGTGGTTTTGCCACGGTTGCTGGCGTAGAGCCAAGCACCGAAGCAATTAAGGCAGCTCGTGTCGATATCGCGCCGCACATGATCGCCAGCATGATGAAGGCCGGCGTACTTGCCGATAACTCATTTGAAGTTGGAACAATGTTTCATACCCTCGATCACCTAACGGATCCAGTTTCAACACTGAAGAATTGCGCCGCTGCCCTGCAAACTGGTGGAGTCTTTGTAGTTGCCATCCACAACGAGCGCTCATGGTCAGCGCGTTTAATGGGAGAGCGCTCACCAATCATCGATGTTGAACACACGCATTTATATACACGTAAATCTGGCGAGGCTTTGTTTAAGAAAATTGGTTTTATCGATGTGCGCTCTGGGGCCTATAACAACCACTATTCACTTGCCTATATTCTGCATTTGATTCCGATATCTCGATCCTTCCGCAAGCGCGTCTTGGAGAGCCCAATCGGTACATTGCTCAGCAAGATCAAGGTGATTGTTCCCCTTGGGAACATGTGGGTAGCGGGCACTAAGCCTTAAACCCAATCGGCAGAGGGCGAGATGGTTTGGGCAAGAACCGCCTGGGGGCTACCAGCTCTGGCCAATAGATCGACATGAAAATAATCCGTGGAGCATCTAAAGTTGCGCCCATGATCAAACGCATATCGATATTTATTGCATCGATCGTTGGCTTTGTTGGCTTGGGTCTTACCCCTGCGCTGGCAGTCGATGAGCGCGTCGTGGATATCGT
>SHVG01000005.1 GCA_009691145.1 Candidatus Planktophila sp.
TGTTAACGAACTCGCTGCACGCGGTGCCCATGGTGTGACCTTTCACGATGATGATTTGATTCCATTTGGAAGCGATGAAGGCGCGCGTCGCACACACATCGATCGTTTTAAGAAGGCACTTGCAGAAACCGGCATGAAAGTACCGATGGTCACTATGAGGGGGGTGATTTTTGTTCAACTTGTCTAACGATTAGGTAACAGTTAGTAAGCCTCTGAGGGTAACCTTGGCAAATGTCGTCACAGGTAGAGCAGCTCGAAGCCGCGCTCAAGGCCGCTATTGGCAGAGCGATTTCAAATGGTGAGATATCTGGGCAAAGCCCGCACTCCATCACGCTCGAGCGGCCAAAGAATCGAGACCATGGCGACTACGCGACATCGGTTGCGCTGCAGTTGGCAAAGGCGGCTGGGAAAAATCCCCGCGAAGTTGCACAGATAATCCTTAATCAACTCAAGGGCCTCGATTCAATCTCTGCCTTAGATATTGCAGGGCCCGGCTTTATTAACATCACACTCAACCGCTCTAGTCAGGCCGAACTCATATCTATCATTTTAAAGGCTGGAAAAGATTTCGGTCACGGCAGTGCGCTCGCAGGAGTGCGAATCAATCTTGAGTTTATTAGTGCAAATCCAACTGGGCCTTTGCACTTAGGTCATACACGCTGGGCCGCAGTTGGCGATGCCTTAGGTCGAGTACTCAGTGCAGCAGGCGCTGATGTCACTCGCGAGTTTTATATCAATGATCGCGGAAACCAAATGGATCTATTTGGAGCATCGGTTGAGGCAGCAGCCCTTGGCAAGGCAATCCCAGTGGATGGCTATCAGGGCCAATACATCTCAGATCTTGCTGCACAGGTTGTCGCAGGTAATCCTGCAATTATCTCCCTACCTGAAGATGCACGACACCCAGCATTTCGCGAAGCGGCATATGCAGTGCAACTTAAAGATCAACAGCGCGTTTTAGATAACTTCGGTACGCATTTTGATATCTGGTTTTCAGAGCGCTCCCTGCATGATGAAGGTGCGGTCGAACACGGCGTAGAAAAACTTCGCACCAAGGGACATGTCTTTGAAGAAGAGGGTGCAACATGGCTGCGTACTACTGACTTTGGCGATGATAAAGATCGCGTATTAACCAAGTCCGATGGCTCATTTACATATTTCTCATCCGATACCGCGTACTACATTAATAAGCGCGAACGCGGCTTTGATATCTGTATCTATATGTTGGGCGCAGACCACCACGGCTACGTTGGCCGGCTTAAAGCCACAGCTGCCTGTGCCGGTGATGACCCTGAATACAACATTCATGTTTTGATTGGTCAGTTAGTAAAGATTATGGAGGGTGGGCAAGAGGTCAAACTCTCTAAGCGCGCCGGCACGATTATTACTCTGGAAGAGTTAGTGGAAAAAACTGGCGTCGATGCCGCCCGTTATACATTGATTAGATATCCAGTCGACACTCCAATGGTGATGGATATCGATGTCTTAAAGCGCAACACAAATGAGAACCCGGTGTATTACGTGCAGTATGCACATGCCCGCATCACCGCAGTTTTGCGCAACGCTGCCGAATTAAAGATCTCGGTGGATTTAAAGGGCTTCGATTCATCGCAGTTAACACATGATCGCGAAAAT
The DNA here is from genome assembly GCA_009691145.1 of Candidatus Planktophila sp. Lineage (GTDB taxonomy): Bacteria > Actinomycetota > Actinomycetes > Nanopelagicales > Nanopelagicaceae > Planktophila. The sequence continues at coordinate 1,636 of SHVG01000005.1, forward strand.
GAACTACTGGGCAAGCTGGCAGAGTTCCCTCGCGTCGTTGCATCTGCGGCAGAAATGCGCCAACCCCACCGTATCGCCCGCTATCTCGAGGATTTAGCTGGCACCTATCACGGCTTCTATGCCGATTGCCGCGTGCTACCGATGGGTGAAGAAAATGCAACTCCATTGCACATAGCTCGACTACTACTCTGTACATCTACAAAAGTAGTGATCGCTAATGGTTTGGATTTACTAGGCGTGAGTGCACCAGAGAGGATGTAACTATGTGGTCCTCTAATGTTTCAACGGATGGCGAGCTTTCAATCTCTGGCATTACCGCAGCAAATCTGGCAAAAGAGTTTGCTACTCCAGCTTTTATTATGGATGAGGCGGATTTTCGTGCCCGTGCAATCTCTTGGGATCAGGCCTTAAAGAGCGGCTTTGGCGAGAACGCCGGCACTGTGTACTACGCGGGTAAGGCATTTATCTGTACCGAGGTCGCTCGCTGGATTAAAGATATTGGGATTGGCATCGATGTCTGTACTGGCGGAGAACTCGCGGTGGCACTTGCTGGGGGAGTTGATCCTTCAAAGATTGAAGTTCATGGCAACAATAAATCTTTAGCCGAGATCGATAGAGCTGTATCAGTTGGTGTTGGCACAATTGTAATTGATTCACTATATGAAATCGAACGTGTTGCTGCATCGGCTACAAAGCATGGCAGAGTTCAGAGAGTCTTACTGCGTTTAACTCCAGGGATAGAAGCCCATACTCACGAATCAATTGCAACGGCCCACGAAGATGTCAAGTTTGGTTTCTCAATTGTAAGCGGTGCGGCATGGAAGGCGATCGAAGCAGTACGCGCGCATGCATCGATAGAGCTGCGCGGCTTTCACGCACATATTGGCTCCCAGATTTTAGACACTGACTCTTTTGAAATTAGCGCCGAGCGACTTATTGCACTGCTTGCTAAGTACCGTGATGCATTTGGAGTGGAGCTACCCGAGCTGGGTTTAGGTGGGGGATATGGAATCCACTATCTTCCTGGTGATGAAGAGTTAGTGCCATCAGTTGTGATGCAGGCCCTTGCAACTGCAGTGGATACAAACTGCGCCTTACATAGTTTGAGCGTTCCAAAGATTGCAATCGAGCCAGGCCGAGCCATTGTTGGGCCAACAATGTTCACTTTGTATGAGGTCGGCACCGTTAAAGATGTGACCCTTGAAAACGGGGATAACCGTCGTTACATATCTATTGATGGTGGGATGAGCGAGAATATTCGACCAGCGTTGTATGCAGCCGAATATACGGCTGTGCTAGCAAATCGGACGAGTAATGCAGCACTTATTTCATCTCGCTTAGTTGGAAAGCACTGCGAAACTGGCGACATTCTGATTCGCGATATTGCATTAGCTAGTGACATTGCACCTGGTGACTTATTGGCCACCCCTGCAACTGGTGCATATGGGCGCAGCATGGCTAGCAACTACAACCATCTTCCACGTCCCCCAGTTATTGCAGTTAAGAATGGAAAAGCCCGCGTGATTGTGCGCCGTGAGAGCGAGGCAGATCTGCTGGGATTGGATATTTAACGCCGTTACAGGCATCTGTGAAAGAATAACCCGCATGGACGCGGCCTTGAAAACAATCTCAATAGGAATGCTTGGCGCCGGTGTTGTAGGCAGCCAAGTCGCCCGCCTGCTGCAATCTGATCGCCAAGAGCTCTCTGATCGCTCCGGTGCATTACTGGTTTTGAAAAGAGTCGGTGTACGTAGCAACGCCCCACGCGAAGGCATTGATGCAGCGATGCTTACAACGGATTTACACTCCATTGTTACTGATCCCGAGATCAATATTGTTATCGAAGTTATGGGCGGCATCGAACCTGCCCGTACTTTAATTTTGGAGGCGATTAAAAATAAGAAGTCAGTAATCACCGCCAATAAGGCGCTACTTGCAACACATGGACACGAACTCTTTAACGCCGCCGATGCTGCAAAAGTAGATCTCTATTACGAGGCGGCCGTTGCAGGTGCGATTCCTATTATCCGTTCAATGCGAGAATCCCTGGCTGGAGATCAGATCACCCGAGTCATGGGAATTGTGAACGGAACAACTAACTATATTTTGACCAAGATGCATGAAGAAGGTCGCGAGTTCGCCGATGTATTAAAAGAGGCGCAAGCTTTAGGGTACGCCGAAGCCGATCCAACTGCCGATGTCGAGGGCCATGATGCCGCTGCCAAGGCTGCACTATTGGCGAGTTTGGCTTTCCACAGCACAGTCACAATCGATGAGGTGTACTGCGAGGGAATCTCGAAGATTTCAATCGATGATGTAAACGCTGCAAAGTCTATGAGCGCAGTCATCAAGCTTCTGGCTATCGCTGAACTTACCCTCAATGATGAGATTTCAGTACGTGTACACCCAGTGATCTTGCCGAACTCGCATCCGCTTGCCTCTGTCCGCAATGCATTTAACGCCGTGTATGTTGAATCAGAGGCCGCTGGAGAGTTGATGTTTTACGGACGCGGAGCTGGGGGTGCACCAACTGCATCGGCGATATTAGGCGATTTAGTTGCAGTCACACGTCACCGTGCATATTCAACGGTTGGGTACGGCGAATCTGATTACGCCGATTTAGATATCGCACCTATCGGTGAAGTTAAGTCCCAGTTCTTTGTGCGCTTACATGTGGCAGATAAATCAGGTGTTTTAGCAGCTATCGCTCAGACTTTTGCGAGTGAAGATATTTCAATTCAAACCGTTCGTCAGGCAGGCATGGGTCAAGATGCAGAGCTCGTTGTCGTAACTCACGCAGCATCTGAAGCCTCACTAACTGCATGTGTAAAGAAGTTGTCTGCAATGGATATTGTCAGCACAGTTGAATCAGTGATTCGTGTCGAAGGAGCGGTCTCTTAAATGGCAATCTTCGGCTCCGAGCACAAAGGCGCTCATCAATGGCGCGGAGTAATCGAGGAGTATCGTCACCGCTTACCAGTTAATGCAAACACTCCAATTATCTCTTTGCGCGAAGGTGGTACCCCACTTATTTATGCCGCTTTTCTCTCAGAGTTATTAGGTAACAACGTATGGATTAAATACGAGGGCCTTAATCCAACTGGGTCATTTAAAGATCGCGGAATGACCATGGCGATTTCTAAAGCGGCCGAAGATGGAGCAAAGGTAGTAATTTGTGCATCAACTGGAAATACTTCGGCCTCGGCCGCTGCCTATGCAGTCAAAGCTGGTATGACTCCGGCCGTGCTCATTCCTAAAGGAAAAATCGCTATGGGCAAGTTAGCCCAGGCCGTAATTCATAACTCAAAAATTTTGCAGGTAAATGGAAACTTCGATGACTGCTTAACTCTTGCCCGGGAATTATCTGAAAACTATCCAGTGGCACTTGTTAACTCGGTCAATCCATTTCGCATTGAAGGACAAAAGACGGCAGCCTTTGAAGTTGTCGATATGTTAGGAAATGCCCCTGATATTCACGCACTGCCCGTTGGCAATGCTGGCAATATCACCGCTTATTGGAAGGGCTACAAGGAGTACAACAGCGATGGCATGTCGACGCGTTTGCCTGCGATGTATGGCTTTCAGGCTGCAGGCTCGGCGCCGATTGTTAAGGGCAAGATCGTTAAGAACCCAGAAACAATTGCCACTGCAATCCGCATTGGAAATCCAGCCTCTTGGGCGCAGGCAGTAGATGCCCGTGATTCTTCAGGTGGCCTCATTGATTGCGTTACTGATCGAGAAATCCTCAGCGCATACCGTTTAATTGCAGCTAAAGAGGGAGTCTTCGTGGAGCCATCATCGGCTGCAGGCTTAGCTGGACTTATTAAATACAAGAAGGCCGGCAAACTGCCCAAAGATAAGACAATCGTTATCACTGTTACTGGCCATGGATTAAAAGATATTTCGCATGCTCTAGAGAGTGCAAAGAAGCCGGTAGTTGTTCCAGTAAATATTAAAGCCGCCGCAAAGGCGTTAGGCCTTATCTAAGATGAAACCGACTTTTAAAGCCCAAGCTATGCAGGTGCAAGTACCTGCAACGAGCGCCAATTTAGGGCCAGGCTTTGACAGTTTAGGTTTGGCCCTTGCTATGTACGATAGATACATTGCCCAGGTTTTAGATGAACAGGTAATTGATATCGATATAACTGGTGAAGGCGCAGATACGCTGCCGCGCAATGAAAAGAATTTAGTTCTTAAATCGATGTACAAGGGCTTTGAGTTTCTTGGAGGCAAGCCCCGCGGTATTGCACTGCGCGCATTAAATGTGATTCCACACAGTCGTGGCCTTGGATCATCGGCCAGTGCAATCATTGGCGGGTTATCACTTGCGCGTGCACTTGTCTTAGGCGGCAATGAGCGCATGAGCAATGACGATATGTTGAACTTGGCCAATGAGATGGAGGGCCATCCCGATAACGTTGCCGCCACAATTTTCGGCGGAGCAACCATTGCCTGGCAAGAGATACAGCACGGTCACAACGTTGCATTATCTGTACAGCTAGAAGTTGATCCACGAATAAGCGCCGTTGCATTTGTTCCATCGACATCGGTTTCAACATCAAAAGCGCGCAAAATGCTCCCTGATTTAATCACGCATGGAGATGCCATAAAGAACTCGGCCAACACGGCCTTGCTCGTACATGCATTGCAACACCGTCCAGATTTATTGCATACGGCAACGCAGGATTTCCTGCACCAGTCTTATCGCGCCGATGCAATGCCCGCCACATTTGCTCTTCTGATGAAGCTTCGCAAGGCAGGGGTCGCCGCCTTTATCTCTGGGGCAGGTCCGACACTTCTAGTTCTACATACCGGGGGCTCGGCCGAAGTTGAAGAGCTCACTCGCGCCGCAGGCGATAAATTCTCCGCTATGGCCCTTGGGGTATCTCGCACTGGTGCCAGCCTAGTTTGAGGCTAAATTTTGTCCTTCCGCAGGTTGACTGCTAACATTTAGGCATCTGCTAGGCCTTTTATATCGGCCAGATACACATCAGATACATCAAGAAAAACAATCCACGGTTTCACGGGTTACAAATATGAGCCCATAAACCAATAGTGAAAAGAAACAGATGACAACAACAGAAGAGCCAGTACGTTTACAGAGTCCAGAGCTTGCCGCAATGACGCTACTAAAGTTAAAAACTGTGGCAACACAGTTAGGTGTCGATGGCGCAGCCAGGATGAAAAAGGATGCATTAGTGGAAGCGATCGTCGATTTACAGGCTAAGAATCGCGAAGCGGCCAAGGCTGAACGTGAAGCGCGCCGCGAGGCACGCAATAACCGCAAGAAAGAGAGCAAGCCAGCTGCTAACACCACACAAGATTCAGATAATGCCTCAAATGATGATGCACCATCGAGCAACAACGATCGCGGCAGCCGCCACGATCGCCACGATCGTGGACGTGGACGTGATCGCAACCGCGACCGCAATAATCGCGACCGTGCACCACGTGAAGAGCGCGAGCCAGTCCTGAGCGAAGATGATGTCTTAGTACCAGTGAATGGTCTATTAGATATCCTCGATAGCTACGGCTTTATCCGCACCTCTGGCTATTTGCCAGGACCAAATGATGTTTATGTAACTCTGCAGCAGGTGCGCCGTAACGGACTGCGCAAAGGCGATGTTGTTACAGGTCAAGTGCGCCAAGCCCGTGAAGGTGAGCGCAAAGAGAAGTTCAACGCACTTATTACTCTTGAAACCGTCAATGGAATGAGCCCCGATGAGGCGCGCAGCCGTGTCGAATTCGGCAAGCTAACTCCGCTTTATCCTCAGGAGCGTTTGCGCCTTGAGACCGAGCCAAATGTTCTTACAACTCGTGTAATCGATTTGATTGCGCCCATCGGTAAGGGTCAACGTGGCCTTATCGTTTCGCCTCCAAAGGCTGGTAAGACAATGGTTCTTCAAGCAATTGCTAACGCCATTACAACAAACAACCCAGAGTGCCACTTGATGGTTGTTCTAGTTGATGAGCGCCCTGAAGAAGTCACAGATATGCAGCGATCAGTTAAGGGCGAGGTCATTGCCTCTACTTTTGACCGCCCAGCAGATGATCACACAACGATTGCAGAGCTTGCTATCGAGCGCGCAAAGCGTTTGGTTGAACTCGGTCACGATGTAGTTGTTCTTCTCGACTCAATTACTCGTTTGGGCCGCGCATATAACATCTCTGCTCCCGCATCAGGTCGCATTCTCTCCGGTGGTGTCGATTCAGCTGCTTTGTATCCACCTAAGAAGTTCTTTGGTGCTGCACGCAATATCGAAGATGGTGGATCACTCACAATCCTTGCAACAGCACTTGTTGATACAGGCTCTCGCATGGATGAAGTTATCTTCGAAGAGTTCAAGGGCACTGGAAACATGGAGCTAATTCTGGATCGTCGCCTTGCAGATAAGCGAATCTTTCCAGCTGTTAACGTTGTTGCATCGGGTACACGTAAGGAAGAAATCCTTATGGGATCAGAGGAGCTCAACATTGTCTGGAAGCTACGTCGCGTCTTGCACGCGCTAGAGCCACAAGCCGCCCTCGAACTGTTATTAGAGAAGATGAAGGGCACTAAATCTAACGTCGAGTTCTTGATGCAGATTCAGAAGACAACTTCTGGCCCTGATGACAGCAAGTAAATAGGCGTAAATTTCATAAAAGTTGGGCTTTGCCCCTACTCTTATCCACGTTAACCACTCCGTTTGGTTCACTCGCTAGCCGAGATCCAAACACGAAAAAGGGAAGAACTATGAAGCCAGAGATCCACCCAGAGTACAAAGAGACCCAAGTAACCTGTGGTTGCGGCGAGAAGTTTGTAACTCGCTCAACAGTTGCCAGCGGTTCAATCTATGTTGAAGTCTGTTCTGTATGCCACCCGTTCTACACAGGTAAGCAGCGCATCCTTGATACTGGTGGTCGCGTGGCTAAGTTCGAAGAGCGCTTCGGAAAAAAGACGACCGACGCAAAGTAGCTTTTTTAAGAGACCGCATCGCAGCCTTAACGGTTGCGGCCGCGGTTTTTTATTTCCCCCATAATTTCTAGTACCACCTAACGTGAAGATAAGGAGAAGCCACATGAGTAACGATCGCTTTGCATCAGCCCATGAGATGGTTCGCGAATACGCCGAGCTTGAAGCACAGATGGCCGATCCGACTATTCACGATGATCAAAACAATGCCCGCAAACTTGGCCGTCGTTATGCCCAACTTGGTCCAGTTGTTGCAGGATTTAAAGCCTGGAAATCAGCTGAAGATGATTTGCTTGCCGCTAAAGAGTTAGCGCTAGTTGATGCCGATTTTGCATCTGAGATCCCAGCGCTCGAGACAGCTGCAGTTGCCGCCGCAGAGAAGTTAGAAGAGTTATTGCTGCCACGTGACCCTAACGATGATCGCGATGTAATTTTGGAGGTTAAAGCTGGCGCTGGCGGAGATGAGTCTGCAATCTTTGCCGGAGATTTACTGCGCATGTATATGCGATATGCCGAGCGCCATAATTGGAAAGTTGAAATTATCAATGCCACCGAAAGTGAAATGGGTGGCTACAAAGATATTTCAGTGGGAGTTAAATCAAAGGGGGTTCCTGCCCCAGGTGAGTCTCCGTATGCGCGTCTTAAATTCGAAGGTGGAGTACACCGAGTACAGCGCGTGCCAGAGACTGAGAGTCAAGGCCGTATCCATACATCGGCAGCTGGTGTTTTAATCTTGCCAGAGGCTGAAGAGATCGATGTTGAGTTAAATATGAATGATGTACGCGTTGATGTTTTTCGCTCATCGGGCCCTGGCGGACAGTCGGTTAATACAACCGACTCTGCAGTGCGTTTAACCCACCTACCAACGGGCATTGTTGTCTCTTGTCAGAACGAGAAGAGCCAGCTGCAAAATAAAGAGTCGGCACTTCGTATTCTGCGTGCACGCCTGCTGGCTGCAGCCCAAGAGGCGCAGGAAGCAGCGGCATCGGCCGAGCGCAAAAGCCAGGTACGCACGGTCGATAGATCAGAGCGAATCCGAACATATAACTATCCTGAAAACCGTATTAGTGATCACCGAGTCAATTACAAGTCAAATAATTTAGATGCAGTATTAAATGGCGATCTCGATGACATGATCCAAACTCTAATCGATGCCGACAAAGCCGCACGTTTAGCTCATACGAAGTAAAGCTTCATGGATATCAAGGCCTTACTTCGTAATGCAAAATCACAGTTGGCCGAATCGCAGATATCGCAGGTCGATGCCGAGCATTTATTAGCCCATGTATTAGGTATCTCCCGGATGGATCTGCACAACCCAGTTCTCATTGAAACGACTCTCGCAGCAGTCAGTGATAGCGATGTTATCGAGGAGCAGTTCCTTACTGTGTTGGACCGACGCATCAATCACGAGCCACTGCAATATCTCACTGGTATTGCACCCTTTAGATATTTAGAGATTGAAGTTGGCCCAGGTGTTTTAGTTCCACGCCCAGAGTCAGAGTTGTTAGTTGATGCTGTGTTAACGCATATTAAGAATCTGCCAGCTCCAGTGAGCGTAATTGATTTAGGTGCAGGGTCAGGGGCTTTGGCGCTAGCGATTGCAACTGAGGCACCAGATACTCGCGTGATTGCAGTTGAAAAATCTCCCGAGGCGATTTACTGGCTCAAGAAAAACGTTTCGGTTATTGCCGAGAACGTGCGCGTAGTCGAAGGTGATGTCGCCGATGCCTTGCCCGGAATTAAATGCGATGTTGTCATCGCTAATCCTCCATACACTCCAGATGCTCAGGCCTTGCCGCGCGATGTCGCCGGCTTTGAGCCTCATGCCGCCCTCTTTGGTGGACCAACCGGGATGGAACTGCCAAAGATTTTTATTATTGCAGCGGCTCGACTACTAAAGTCTGCGGGGGTATTGGTTATCGAACATACCGAAGAGCAGGGGGCAGATATAGCTGCTGAATTAACGCTAGATTTTGCGAGTATTACACTCCATGATGATCTGGTTGGTCGTCCACGATGGACTAGTGCGGTGAGGAGGTAATCATGGGCAAAGAGATTGATTTGAAAAAAGGCGAGATCAGTCGTCACATCAATAAAGCGTTGAAAGCGATATCTGATGGATACGTCATCGTGATTCCTCTTGAGCACAGTTATGCATTTGCCTGCGATGCCTTTAAACACGATGCCGTGCGTGCGATGCACGTCTTACGTGGAGATCCATTGTTTACTGCAGCTCAAGTCTTAGTCGGCAGTACAAAGACGGCCCATGGTGTGGTGCGTGAAATTACTCCAGAGATCAGCGCATTAATGAAAAAGTTTTGGCCAGGAATGTTATCGATGAACCTTCGTCCACAAACGGGATTGAGTTGGGATTTGGGCGATGCTAATCAGTTAGATCGAGTGAGCATTCGTGTTCCTAAGAGTAAGTTTGCTAAAGCTCTAGTGGCCGAAAGTGGACCATTGGCCGTTGCAAGTGGAGTGCGTGTTGGCCGTCCTGCACCAAAGGCTTTGAGCGATATCTTTGTTTTGGACTCAGATTTAGCGATGCAGTTTAATAATGGCAATCTGCGAAAGGGCCCAACAACAACGGTAGTAGAAGCCGATGAGACCGGTGTGCGCGTGCTGCGAATTGGGGCAATCTCATTGGAAGAGATTCAAGGTATCGTTCCTGGTGCCACTGCCCTATAAGATTGGGCCATGTCCACTTTCTATGGCCCCGATTTTCAAGCCTTAACCAAGCAAGATCCAGAGATCGCCGCGGTTTTATTATCTGAACTCAAGCGTCAACAGACCAACTTGCAGTTAATCGCATCGGAGAACTTCACATCGCGCGCAGTCTTGGCGGCGATGGGATCATCGCTATCTAATAAATATGCCGAGGGCTATCCAGGCAAGCGCTACTACGGCGGATGCGAAGAGGTAGACAAGGCTGAGTTCCTTGCAATTGAGCGCGCGAAGAGTTTATTTGGGGCAGAGCATGCAAATGTTCAACCGCACTCAGGTGGTAGCGCCAACGTCGCCGTCTATCAAGCCTTTACTAAGCCCGGAGATACTGTGCTTGCAATGTCACTGCCACATGGTGGCCACTTAACACATGGCTCGCCAGTTAACTTTTCAGGTAAGTGGTTTAACGTAGAGTCATACGGTGTGCGGGCCGATAACGAACTCATTGATTATGACGAGCTTCGCGATAAAGCCATCGCAGTTAAGCCAAAGATGATCTGCTCGGGTGCAACTGCATACCCCTCACTTATTGATTTTGAAAAGATTCGTACGATTTGTGATGAAGTCGGCGCAATTATGTGGGTAGATGCTGCGCACTTCATCGGTTTGGTGGCCGGCAAAGCGATTCCATCTCCAGTTCCTTATGCCGATGTGGTTTCATTTACGACACACAAAGTTTTGCGAGGACCTCGCGGTGGCATGATTCTGGCTAAGGCCGAACACGCCGCCGCCATCGATAAGGCGGTTTTCCCTGGGATGCAGGGCGGGCCAATAATGTCGGCCATTGCAGGAAAGGCCGTTGCCCTAGCTGAATGTGCAACACCTGGCTACCAAAAGTATGCAAAGGATGTGATCGTTAACGCCAAAGCCTTAGCTGCAGCTCTAGAGTCTGAAGGTATGCGCGCAGTATCTGGCGGCACACAAACTCACCTCGCGTTGATGGATATTCGCAGCACTGGCGTTACTGGAAAGGTCGCCGATGAGCGTTGTGGCGCAGCAGGAATCGTCATGAATAAGAACTCCATTCCTTATGATCCAGAAAAGCCAGCTGTGACAAGCGGTGTGCGCGTTGGAACGCCTGCCACCACTACCCAGGGCATGGGGCCGGCCGAGATGAAGCAGATCGCATCGTTGATTGCGCGCGCAATTGCAACCGATGATGGCGCAACCCATGCTTTGATTAAAACCGAAGTCCACGCTCTTACTGCGCGTTTTCCCATCTATCAGGCGTAACTAATTTCATGCGCGAATATTTAGTCACTCTACTTATCTCTGCGGCGCTGTGTTATCTGGTTACTCCATTTGTGCGCACGCAGGCGATTCGCTTCGGTGCAGTAGCCCAGATCCGTGGCCGCGATATTCACACGACACCAACTGCTCGCTGGGGTGGGGTAGCGATGTGGATAGCGATGTCGGTGACTTTTATGATCGTCAATCACCTTCCACTCGTTGGTAAATCATTTGGCCACGAATCACAGGGTATTTTCTTAGCGGCAACTGTCATTGTCTTACTTGGTATGGCCGATGATCGTTTTCAATTAGATGCCCTTACAAAACTTGCCGGTCAAGTCTTCGTTGCAAGTATTTTATTGTTATATGGAATCCAGATTTTATGGCTACCCATTAACGGGGTTGTTACGCTGCCACCAAGCATTGGTCAGTTAGTTACAGTATTAATCGTTGTTGTGATAATTAACGCCGTGAACTTTATCGATGGTATGGATGGCTTAGCCGCTGGAATCGTGGCTATTGCCGGCATAGCTTTTTTCGCCTTTGCCTATCTATTAGCCGTTGATTTCGGCTTCAGCCGTGCCGGTGCACCATCTTTAATTACCGCGGTTTTAGTTGGAATCTGTATTGGTTTCTTGCCGCATAACGCACACCCGGCGCGGATTTTTATGGGGGATAGTGGATCGATGTTGCTAGGGCTTCTATTAGCTGCTGCTGCAATCACATTAACTGGGCAAGTAGATCCCAATGCAATCTCGGCTGAATCTGCCGGTCCAACACTCTTACCGCTGCTCTTACCCTTTGCCGTTCTTGCGATTCCATTAGCTGATTTATTACTCGCCGTTGGCCGCAGAGTACAAGCTGGTAAATCCCCCTTCGCACCTGATAATGAGCATTTGCATCACCGTCTATTAAGTGCCGGGAACTCCCAGTTAAAAACCGCCTTCATTCTTTATCTATGGACGGCGACGATAGCTTTTCCAGTCACTGTTTTAGCCTTTGCGCCGTGGTGGGTGGCCCTCTTAACAGCACTGACTTTAATCACGATTACATCATTGATTAGCCGAAAGAGTAAGGTGAGCAAATGAGTCAATCGAGTGAGTTTGAAATGTGGCGTGGTGCGGTTATTCCAGCCAGTGTTATTGGTGTACTTACCACGATTGGAATGACTTTAGCCCGAGGCTCTTCATCGATTTTAGGTGGAGTATTAGCCGAATTCATTGTTGTTATTTTCTTTGGAATTCACCTTGCGATCTCAAAATATTCTCGAAAATTAGATCCGATGACGACGATGGTTTTAGTATTGATTTCATATTTTGCAAAATTGATGATTTTAGGAGTTTTTCTCTTGGTTGTTGTAAACGCAGTGCCTGAGAAGAGTTTAGATCGCACAACTTTTGGCGTTGTTGCCGTTGCAATTACTTTCGCCTGGCTTGCCGGTGAAGTGAGGGCTTTCTTAAAGCTTCGCCTTCATCTACCATTACCCGGTGAGGCCAGTCACAATCAATCGAGTGAAGAGGGCGGCCAATAATGGCGATGAATGATGATGCGGCTTTTTGGTCCATACTTGCCTACTTGATCTCGGGATTAGTTTTCTGGGGAGGCGCAGGTGCCCTAGGAGATCACTTTCTGGGTACACATTTCCTGCTCATTATCGGTTTAGTCCTTGGAATCGGCTCAAGTTTTTGGTTGATCTGGCTCCGTTTTCTCAAGAGCTAAATTCTCCTCGCCTAGCAATCTCGCCTAGCCCGCGTGGGCCTACTTCGATTTTGCATGTGGGCAGATAAGCCTCTAAGTTTGGGCAGGGCGCCCTCTCCCCATGGGCAAGAGCTATTTACCATGACTGTAGAAGGAGTTTTTAGTGCGCGCTTTATGGAGCCAAGCCAATCCAGGCTTTGTCCCTCCAAGTAGCGCCGACTTCGATTTCGAGCCAATCTTTGGAAATAGCATCCTGGCTACAAAGCCAGTCCTGCTAGTTGTTCTCTCAGTAATTATCGCTGGATCATTCTTCACGCTCTCAGCTCGCAAGGCGGCAATTGTGCCTTCAAAGCTGCAATTTGCCGGTGAATCGATCTACACATTTATCCGCAACGAACTTGGGCGCGATGTTATTGGCCCTGAGTTCATGCGATTTGTGCCCTTTCTTTTCTCACTATTTATCTTTATTCTGACAAATAATGTGTTTGGAGTTATTCCGCTCTTGCAGTTTCCAACGATGTCACATATCGGTTTTCCAATCGGCGTGACTATCTTTTCTTACGTGACTTATCACTATGTTGCAATTAAGAAGCATGGACTTGGAAAGTACGTAAAAGATATCTGCTTTATGCCAGGAATTCCAAAGCCTGTATATCTAATTTTAACTCCAGTAGAGCTACTTACCTATCTTGTAATCCGACCATTGACACTCTCAATGCGTTTATTTGCCAATATGTTCGCCGGACACCTTCTGCTTCTCGTATTCACTCTTGGCGGCGAATACTTGCTCACCAGTGGCTTGATTCTAAAGTTCCTCAGTTTGTTCTCATTTGGCTTTGCAATTGGCTTGAGCTTCTTCGAATTAGGTATCCAGACTTTGCAGGCATACATCTTTACTCTACTTACAGCCCTCTACATCGCCGGCGCACTCGCCGACGAGCACTAACACCACACTAACTTTGACCAGACGACCGTTTGGCCAATATGAAAGGAAAGAGAAATGACAGGTACTCTCGCAATCGTAGGCTTTGGTCTATCGACAATTGGACCCGGTACTGCTACCGGCTTGATCTTCGCGGCATATATCAGCGGCGTTGCTCGTCAGCCAGAGGCTCGCAGCATCCTGCAGCCAATCGCATTCCTTGGCTTCGCCCTTGCTGAAGCTTTGGCGCTATTTGGCCTTGTTCTTGCATTCGTACTGAAGTAAGAAATAGCTAGAAACAAACTAGGAGTAAATGATGTTTAGTAAAATTGGATTTCTTGCATCTGCCGAGGCAGGCGCAAGTCCCGTCATTCCTAAACCAGCTGAAATTATTGTTGGTTTCGTTGCCTTTGGCATCCTCTTTTTGATTATTCGTGCGCGCGCAGTTCCGCGCTTTGAAAAGGCATATAAGGATCGCACCGAAGCAATCGAGGGTGGCTTAGAGCGCGCAGAAGTTGCACAACGCGAAGCAGCGCAGGCATTGCAGATGTATAAGACACAACTTGCAGATGCTCGCGGAGAAGCTGCGAAGCTTCGCGAAGAGGCACGTGCAGAAGGCTCTGTCATTCTCGAGCAGATGAGAACTACTGCTCAAGAAGAGGCCACACGCATTACTGCTTCGGCGCGCGTATCGATTGAGGCCGAGCGTCAAGTGGCCTTTAACTCACTTCTCAATGAAGTAGGCGCACTAGCTACTGAACTCGCATCAAGAATCGTCGGAGAATCACTCGATGATGCAGCTCGGCAGTCACGAGTTGTTGAGCGCTTTCTTGCAGATGTGGAGAAGTCAAAGTAACTATGACACTCTCACTAAAAGGTTCAAGTCGGCTATCTCTAGTCACAACCCGTGCTCAGCTTGAGAAATTGATCTCAAGTAGTGATGCATCGGCTGCGGCTAAAACCTCCTCTGATCTTTTGGCGATTGTTACAGTACTTGACTCTTCAATTGCACTTCGTAGGGCGTTAAGTGATTTTGCACGTGATGCAGCTTCAAAAGTTGAATTAAGCAAGACGGTTTTCTCTGGAATTCAAAGCGGGAACGCCTTTGCATTACTTTCAACAATGGTTGGTCTGCGTTGGTCATCACCTAAGGATTTAGGCGATGTTACTGAGCTCCTTGCAGTAGAGGCTGCGACCGTTGCAGTTGAAAAAGCATCTCAACTCGATCAACTTGAGTCCGAGCTATTTGCTTTTGCTCAGATTGTTGCAAAGAATCCAGAGCTTCGTGCAACATTTGCACTTCGTTCAACGTCAGGGGTTAAGAAGAGTGATCTAGTGTCGGCCCTCCTGTCAGGCAAGGCGCTTGCAGCATCTATCGATTTAATCTCATTCTTAGTAGACCATCCGCGAGGCCGTAATCTTGAGAGCGGACTTGATGAGTTCGCCGACATCATCTCTGCACGTAAAGCACGTTTAATTGCCCACGTTATATCGGCTAACCCGCTCACTTCAGAGCAGACCGCTCGTTTAACTACCGCCTTGACCAAGATGATGGGCCATGAAATTCGAGTCAACGTCAGTATTGAAAAGGAAGTAGTCGGGGGTCTGTCAATTCGCATTGCAGATGAGCTCATCGACGGCACTTTGATTGCTCGTTTAGCACAAGCAGATCGCCTGCTTGCTGGCAAGAGCGCTTAAGTTTTTAATTAGAAACAAGAAAAGGGAGAATAAAATGGCGGAACTTACAATCCGGCCCGAAGAGATCCGTGATGCCTTAGCGACATTTGTTAAGTCATACGATCCAGGCACAGCCACTCGTGATGAAGTCGGAACTGTTAGCCAGGCCGGCGATGGAATCGCACGCGTTGAAGGTCTCCCATCTACAATGGCCAATGAGTTGTTGCAGTTTGAGAACGGAACGTTGGGGCTTGCACTTAACCTCGATGTGCGCGAAATCGGCGTAGTTATTCTCGGTGACACAACTGGTATCGCAGAGGGTTCATCAGTACGACGCACAGGAGAGATTCTCTCTGTGCCAGTTGGAGATGCCTTCCTTGGTCGCGTTGTTGATCCACTGGGTCGTCCAATCGATGGCAAGGGTGAGATCAAAGCCGAAGCACGCCGCGCACTCGAACTACAGGCACCTTCAGTAGTTCAGCGCCAACCCGTAAAAGAGCCATTAGCAACTGGAATTAAAGCTATCGATGCGATGACAGCTATCGGACGTGGACAGCGCCAGCTAATTATTGGTGACCGTCAGACTGGTAAGACTGCAGTTGCAGTAGACACAATTATCAACCAGAAGGAAAACTGGAAAACTGGAGATCCGAAGAAGCAAGTTAAATGTATTTACGTTGCTATCGGACAAAAGGGTTCAACGATTGCATCTGTTAAAGCTGCACTAGAAGAGGCTGGCGCGATGGAGTACACAACCATCGTTGCATCCCCTGCCTCTGATTCAGCAGGCTTTAAATACTTAGCTCCATACACTGGCTCTTCTATTGGTCAGCACTGGATGTATAAGGGTGAGCACGTTCTCATTGTTTTTGATGATTTATCAAAGCAGGCCGAGGCCTATCGCTCAGTTTCGCTCTTGCTACGTCGTCCTCCAGGCCGCGAGGCTTATCCAGGCGATGTTTTCTACTTACACTCACGTCTATTAGAGCGTTGCGCAAAGCTCTCCGATGAACTCGGTGGCGGTTCAATGACTGGCCTGCCAATTATTGAGACTAAGGGAAATGACATATCAGCATTTATTCCTACAAATGTTATTTCGATTACCGATGGACAGTGCTTCCTTGAAACAGATTTATTTAACGCCGGTGTTCGCCCTGCGATCAACGTAGGTATTTCAGTTTCTCGCGTAGGTGGTTCAGCTCAGACTAAGGCAATGAAGAAGATCGCTGGACGTTTGCGCCTTGACCTTGCACAGTTCCGTGAGCTCGAAGCCTTCGCAGCATTTGGTTCAGATCTAGATGCAGCCTCTAAGGCACAACTCGAGCGCGGTGCTCGCATGGTCGAACTTTTGAAGCAGGGTCAGTACTCACCGTACTCACTCGAGCGTCAGATTGTTTCAATCTGGGCCGGTACATCAGGTGCCTTAGATGATGTTGCAGTGGCTGATATCCGCCGCTTTGAATCAGAGCTCCTGGATTACATTGGCCGTGAGCGCAAAGCAATCTTTGACGTTATCTCGCAAACCAAGCAGTTAGAGGATGACACCGTTGCTTCAATGGTCGAAACCGTAGCCTCATTCAAGACGCGCTTTATTCCAACTGTTGCCGTTGTGGTTAAGGATGCTCCAGCTGAAGCACTTACAGGCGAAGGTTCAGAGCAGATCACAAAGCACGTCCCACCGGCGGTGAAGAAGTAAACCATGGGTGCCCAACTCCGCATTTATCGCAGACGCATGCGATCGGTTAAAGCGACTAAAAAGATTACGAAAGCGATGGAGTTAATCTCTGCCTCTCGTATCGTTAAAGCGCAGCAACGGGTTACTGCCTCTACTCCATATGCTTATGAGTTGACTCGTGCGGTTTCTGCAGTTGCTACGTACTCATCAACTAACCATCCACTGACAACGCCATCTGCGAATCCAATTCGTGCTGCGATTTTGATTATCTCAGCTGACCGTGGATTGGCTGGTGCTTATTCAAACAATGCGATCAAAGAGGGTGAGCAGTTAGCAACTCTTCTCAAAGAGCGAGGTTTGCAGACAACTTCTTACTTAGTCGGTCGAAGGGCTGTCAACTACTATCGCTTCCGCAATCGCGCAATTGCCGGACAGTGGACGGGTTTTTCAGATAATCCGACCTATGAGAATGCTAAAGAAGTTGCCGATGCCCTTATGACTGCTTTCTTAGCCGATGCTCAAAGCGATATCGCCGGAGTCGACGAGATTCATATAGTTTTTACCCAGTTTGAATCAATGATGGTTCAAAACGCACAAGCCAAGCGCATGTTGCCACTTGAGGTCGTTGAATCAGATGCACCAGTTCCAACTGGCTTACTGCCAATGTATGAATTCGAACCTAACGGAGAAAGAGTTCTTAACGCACTTCTTCCTCGTTATATTGAGGCTCGAGTATTTAATGCAATGTTGCAATCAGCGGCCTCTGAGCACGCTTCGCGCCGACGTGCAATGAAGTCAGCAACTGATAATGCTGATGAGCTCATCAAGTCACTTACACGACTTGCAAACTCGGCCCGTCAGGCCGAAATTACCCAAGAGATCAGTGAAATTGTTGGCGGCGCAGACGCGTTGGCCTCAGCTAGTGCAGGGAGTGAATGATGTCGAGCCAGACAAATAATCAAGGTCGCGTAGCGCGAGTAATTGGACCAGTGGTGGATATTGAATTTCCAGCCGATGCGATGCCCGCAATCTTCAACGCGCTCAAAGCAGATGTAACGATGAGCGGTGAGACGCGCACGTTGACGTTAGAGGTTGCCCTTCATATTGGCGATAACTTAGTCCGCGCTATCTCGATGCAGCCTACCGATGGAATGGTTCGTGGGACCCCCGTCACTGATTCAGGTGCTGCAATTTCAGTACCCGTGGGTGATGTAACAAAGGGACATGTGTTTAACACTCTTGGAGAGTCACTCGATGTTCCAACATCCTCATTAGATATTAAAGAGCGTTGGCCAATCCACCGTAACGCGCCTTCATTTGATCAGTTGGAGTCAAAGACTGAGATGTTCGAGACTGGTATCAAAGTGATCGATCTATTAACACCATATGTAAAGGGTGGAAAGATCGGTCTATTCGGCGGTGCCGGTGTTGGTAAGACAGTTTTGATTCAAGAGATGATTTACCGTGTAGCTGAAAACTTCGGTGGTGTATCAGTATTTGCCGGTGTTGGTGAGCGTACCCGTGAAGGTAACGACTTGTTCCTTGAAATGACAGAGACGGGCGTTATTAATAAGACCGCCTTAGTCTTTGGTCAGATGGATGAACCACCTGGCACGCGTCTTCGCGTTGCACTTTCAGCGCTAACAATGGCCGAGTACTTCCGCGATGTTCAAAAGCAGGACGTGCTTTTGTTTATTGACAACATCTTCCGCTTTACGCAGGCAGGCTCTGAAGTATCAACACTTCTTGGCCGTATGCCATCTGCCGTGGGTTATCAGCCAACTTTGGCCGATGAGATGGGTCAGTTACAAGAGCGCATCACATCAACGCGCGGTCACTCAATTACATCGATGCAGGCAATTTACGTTCCCGCCGATGACATTACCGACCCAGCCCCACACACAACTTTTGCGCACTTAGATGCGACAACAGTGTTATCTCGTCCGATTTCAGAGCTTGGAATCTACCCTGCAGTCGACCCACTGGATTCATCCTCTCGTATTCTTGATCCACGCTATATCGGTGAGCACCACTTCCGTGTTGCTAACCGCATCAAGCAGATCTTGCAGCGCTACAAGGATCTTCAGGACATCATTGCCATTCTCGGTATTGACGAACTATCTGAAGATGATCGTATTTTGGTGGGTCGCGCACGTCGTATTCAGCGCTTCTTGTCACAAAATACTTTCGTGGCCAAGGTCTTCACAGGTCTCGATGGCTCTTTCGTGCCAGTTACTGAAACTATTGCAGCATTTGAAGCACTTGCCGATGGAAAGTACGACCACGTTCCAGAGCAGGCCTTCTTTATGTGTGGTGGCTTAGATGACGTAGAACGAAAAGCCGCTGAAATCGCAGCTAGCATTAGAAAGTAAGCACAACAATGGCACTTAACGTCGAATTAGTATCGCCAACACAACGTGTGTGGTCGGGGGAGGCAACCTCTGTCTCTGCACGGACAATTGATGGAGATCTCGGAATTTTAACTGGGCACACACCTTTGTTTGGTGTCCTAGTTGACGGCGTTGTAAGCATTACTTCTATTGATGGGAGCACCACTGATTTCAACGTCAGTGGTGGCTTCTTATCAGTGTCAAATAACAGAGTTTCAATTCTTACAGAAACAGTCAGTAATTAACCTACTTTAAGTGGTGCTCGGTTTCGATAACGCGGACCGTCTTGGACTGTCCACGCATCACAATTGATTGGCTAACCGCGCCAAAACTTGTATAGCGAATACCTTTTATTAACTCACCATCGGTGATTCCAGTAGCGGCTAAAAAAACATCCTCAGAGTTCACTAGATCTTTGGTGTACAAAACCGCCCCTGATGCTTTGCCCTCGATATGCAGTTGTCCCTGAATCGCACCACCTAAACAGATCATCGCCACGGCGGCAATAACGCCTTCGGGGGTGCCTCCAATGCCCATCAAAAGATCGATTCCAGTATTGGGGCGTGCAGTTTCAATTGCAGCTGCAACATCCCCATCTTGAATCAAACGGATACGTGCACCTGCAGCACGAATTTCGGAGATCAACTGCTCGTGACGAGGGCGATTTAAAACAACGACGGTGATATCACTGATCGCTAAGTTTTTAGCCTTTGCAACTGCTTTGATATTATCGGCCGTACTTGCATTGATATCGATAACATGCGCCGCCTCTGGCCCTGTAACAATCTTGTTCATGTAAAAAGAGGTCTTTGGATCATACATTGTTCCGCGCGGTGAAAGAGCGATAACTGAGATCGCACCGTTCATTCCATTTGCTGTCAGCGATGTTCCATCGATTGGGTCTACTGCAACATCGCAGGATGGACCTTGCTGATTGCCAACGTGTTCTCCGTTGTGCAACATGGGGGCGTTATCTTTTTCACCCTCACCAATGACAACAACTCCGGCCATATCAACGGTGTTAATCATTTCGCGCATCGCTTCGACAGCCGCCTTATCGGCTAAGTTTTTCTCACCTCGTCCGACCCAGGGTGCGGCCGCGATTGCAGCGGTTTCGGTTACTCGGATTAACTCAAGGGCTAAGTTACGATCTGGAATCGGTGACATTATTCGCGGCTCACTTTGGCTCCTAGGGATACTAACTGGTGTGCAAAGTTAGGATAGCCTCGATCAATGTGAAAAGCCTGATCGATCGTCGTTTCTCCCTCGCTGACAAGGGCGGCCAAAATTAATCCCGCCCCAGCACGGATATCGGTCGCCTCAACGGGGGCACCAGAGAGCTCAGGTATACCGTCGATAGATGCGTGATGGCCATCGACTGAAATCTGCGCGCCAAGGCGAATTAGCTCGTTGACAAACATAAATCGAGATTCAAATACATTTTCAGTTACTAATGAGTGTCCATCAGCGATTGAGTTAAGGGCAATCACCATGGGCAGTAAATCAGTTGGAAAGCCAGGGTATGGAAGCGTTGCAACATCTATGGCCCGTGGCCTTGAATCCATACGGACACGAACTCCATCGGCAGTAGTTGTGACGATTGCACCGGCACTAGCTAATTTTTCGAGGGGGAGTTCGAGATCATGTGCACGTGCTCCATGGATTGTAATGTCGCCTCGAGTCATGGCTGCGGCAAATGCCCATGTCCCGGTGATGATGCGGTCAGGGATTGTTGCATGGGTGGTGGGATTGAGCTTTGTAACTCCAGTAATAGTAATTAGTGGGGTACCAAGGCCTTGAATCTGTGCGCCCATTGAGATGAGAAACTCTCCAAGATCAACGACATCGGGTTCGCGCGCAGCGTTATCGATGGTTGTTACACCCTTAGCTAAAATGGCGGCCGTCATAATATTTTCCGTTGCACCGACGCTGGGGAAATCCAATTCCACTATCGCTCCGACTAATCCAGTCGGAGCTTCGGCGATTACATATCCATGTTCGATATGCGCTCTAGCGCCAAGTGAGACTAACCCCTTAATATGAAAATCTAAACCACGCGAGCCGATTGCATCTCCACCAGGCAGAGCGACCTCGGCCTTACCAATGCGTGCAACCAGTGGCCCTAAAACATTTATCGATGCGCGCATCTTTCGAACGAGATCGTAATCGGCGCGATGGCCAAGGTTATCTGGTACATCGATGGTGACGCTATCGCGTGCATGGACAACGGTGCAGCCTAAACGCGTCAATAAATCAGACATGATGTCGACATCGGCGATTTCAGGCACGTTGGTAATAGTTGTTTCGCCGGCCGCCAAAAGCGATGCCGCCATGAGTTTTAAGACCGAGTTCTTGGCACCAGTAACGGTGACTTCTCCGCGCAGATGGGCACCTCCCGTGATGCGGAAACGGTCCAGAGATGCCATGGCCGCAGTCTACTTATAGGCTATGGGCATGGTTAATTTAACCCGTATTTACACCAAGACCGGCGATGACGGCACGACATCTCTTGGAGACATGAGCAGAACCTCTAAGAATGATCCACGCCTTGAGGCATATGCCACAGTCGATGAAGCAAACTCCTCTATCGGCGTAGTGCTTGCAAGCGATGAGTTGAGCCCCGATGTACGCGCTCTATTAGTGCGAATCCAAAATGATTTATTTGATGTTGGCGCAGATTTATGTACACCCGTTGTTGATTCGCCAGCCTTTGAGCCACTGCGAGTTCTTGAATCACAGATCACTTATTTAGAAGAACAGATTGATAAGTACAATGCAGATCTCGAATCCCTGCGCTCATTTGTGCTGCCATCTGGCACACCTGCAGCAGCTCATTTGCACGTTGCCCGCACTGTGTTGCGCCGTGCTGAGCGATGCACATGGGCTGCGATTCATGCATTTGGTGCCGGAGTTAGCCCAGTAACTGCAAAGTATTTAAATCGCTGTTCGGATCTTCTCTTTGTTTTAGCGCGTTATGCAAATAAAGAGATTGGTGATCAGTTATGGGTACCGGGGGCGAACCGCTAGTTATTTGCTGGGGGTATACGTAGAAGAGGCAGTGTTATCGCCAACCGGATCGTGATGGCATTTAGCCGATATCCCCGTAACAATATGTTTAAGTGCCAGGTTTTCCTCACTAATCAAAAGAACTGTCGTAATCTGTCTAGCCGCCGTTGCTTTTACTAGAGTTCGAATTGTGCCAAAGGTGCGAAGAGTTTTATTATCGACAGAGCTCTCACCTACAAGATTTGCATTGATTTCCCACCAAGTGCAGCCAGTCAGTGATGCGATCTGAACCGCTCCGCACGAGTATTTTTCGCAGATCCGCACACCATCGACAAGTTGAGCTAGCTGGCGAGTCAAGACTGCACTGTTAGAGGCTGTACCGATTAACTCTTTCGCCGTTGGAATTTTTGCAAAGACTTCGCCGTTGGATTTAAATCCCGCTGGTGGCCACTTGGGTGAAGGAGAAGGAGACAGTGTCTTTTTTGCCCTCTTCTTGGGAACTACTTTCTTGGCTGCAACGGCCTTCTTGGTTGCCGTTGCCTTAGGTGTGGGCGTAGCTGTTGCCTTAGGTGTGGGCGTTGGAGTTATGGTCGCTGCATCTGCAGCTGGTGTGATTAAAAGAGTGGCCATCACCAGCACAACTAAAGGTTTAATCACGATCCCACTTAAATTTTCGTACTGAAAAGAAGATGCCAATAGCCAGCCATGCCAGAAGAATCGTAAAGGTACGCCCATTTTCCCAGGATTTTGCAACCTCTTGTCCTGCAAATGAATCAGGCAAAAATACCGATCGCATTCCCTGTGTGAGCCATTTAAGCGGGAATATCGCTGCGATCTGCTGCATCCAGGGTGGAAGCTGTGTAAAGATTAAAAAGACACCGCTGAAAAACTGCAAGATGATCACGATGGGCGATACCACGGCAGATGCACCGCGGCCACTCTTTGGCACTACTGAAAATGCAATACCGAGGGCAGTCGAGCATCCGCTACCAAGCAAAACTAGCCAGGTAAAAGTAATCCATTTATTAATATCGGTCGGTATTTCAACGCCAAAAAAGATTAATCCAAATCCTAGAAGCATGAGAATTTGGATAACCATACTGACCGAGACCAAGATAGCTTTTCCAATAAAATAACTTGATGCGGGCATCGGTGTACCGCGCAGACGTTTGAGTGCACCGAAATCGCGCTCGAGTGGGATGGTGATGGCAAGTGCCTGGAAACCCGTGTTTACAAGGCCCGATGCGATCATTCCTGCGACAAAGTACTGCGAAAAAGTTACTCCGGGGGCGATAGTGTCTTTAAAGACCGAGCCAAAAATTACGAGCAAGATGACTGGAAATAAAAGAGTAAAGACAACGGATTCGCGCTGGCGTGCAAATTGGCGGATCTCTAAGCCACCTCGGCGCACGCCCAGTGATAGGGCGCTCGGAATCTTATTCATGGCTCATGCCAATCATTGCCAAATAAATATCCTCCAGCGATGGGCGAGTAACGGTGAGCTCTGGGATCTCCCCGTTAAATTGCGCAGTTAATCTATTAACAACTGAAGTTGGATTATCAGTTGCCTCTGACTTTATCTCATCTCCATCGCGCCAAGAGACCAAAGCCTGCGCCCTGCTACGCCCACCGAGCTCGGTGGGAGTCGATATTTCAAGTATCTGACCATTGTTAATGACACCAACACGATCGGCCAGAGCTTCGGCCTCATCTAAGTAGTGAGTGGTTAAGAGAATTGTTGTGCCATCACCACGGAGTTTTTCGATCAGCGCCCAAAAGCTGCGGCGGGCCTCGGGGTCAAAGCCCGTTGTGGGCTCATCGAGGAATAGAAGCTCGGGATTGCCGATGATGCCAAGGGCAACATCTAAGCGTCTGCGTTGTCCTCCCGATAGCTTTCGAATAAGTGAGCCGGCTTTCTCATCTAATCCAACGGAGTTAATAACCTCTTCGACGTTGCGAGGATTGGAGTAATAGGCACTGAAATGTTCAATCGTCTCAATAACCGTTAGATCACCTGAATCTGATGTCGACTGCAGAACGATGCCGATACGATTTCGCCACTCGCGCGCGGCATGGCCCTCGTTGTGGGGATCAAAACCCAAAACCCGCACATCCCCGCTATCGCGCCTACGAAAGCCCTCAAGGATTTCTACAGTGGTTGTCTTTCCTGCACCATTTGGGCCAAGAAGGGCAAAGATTTCACCCGTTGCAATACTTAGATCTATCCCACGCACTGCATCGACTTGGCCATAGCTCTTCTTTAAGCCAATGACCTCGATAGCGTTCATATGGAGATACTACTATGCGAAAATAGCGCCATGAGCCCGCGCAGAAACTACCCCAAGAACAAGCGGCCAAAACCTGATGATCGCGATATCGCCGCATCTAACCAAACATTTGAAGAGCACAGTGAGGGTCTCTACACGGTCCGCAAATTAACGGGCTCGGCATCTAATAAACCATATCGCTGTCCAGGATGCGATCAGATGATTCCGCTTGCAACTCCGCACATAGTTGCATGGCTAGAAGATGATGAAGAGAGCCGTCGTCATTGGCACAGTGCATGTTGGGCCAAGAAAGATAAGCGTCGACCTAATACCGAACGAACACGCAACGCTCCGAGATTTTAACCCTCGTTATTTTTAACCTAGCCGACCTTTAAGTAGTTTGGTTAATTTAATTACTAATCTGTCATCTTGTGGTCGGCGTTTGAAACTGAGGAAATGTAGCGGCAGGTAAAAGCGTGTGCGCACAATGGTGCGTGCAAATGTGTATTCCAATAGCCCTTCAGGGCCATGAACTCGGCCAGAGCCACTATCTTTTACGCCCCCAAAGGGTACTGAAGGGATTGTCGCAAAGGAAAATGTCGAGTTGATTGCAACCATTCCACAATGCAGTTGTGATGCGATCTTCTTGCCTTTTCGCTTAGACCAGACATTTGCTCCAAGTCCATAGGCAGATGCATTCGATAGGTCAATCGCTTCGCGCATTGTTGCAACACGATTAATAATAATGATCGGGCCAAATGTTTCCTCGCGTACTGCAGTTGAATCCTCGGGCACATCGATTAAGACAACGGGCTGCACAAATGGGGCTTTGACTGATTGCGGGCCACCGTAAACACATGTGCCACCGTCAGCGATCGCGGCTTTGATGTGGGATCGAATAACTTTAATCTGCGAAGGCATAGTTGCAGGTCCGTAGTTTCCATCTCCCGATGCGCCTGCATGAATCGTTGCCGCTAGCTCTATCGCACGGGCAATGAACTCATCGGCAAGCTTTTCATCGACATAAACACGCTCTGCGCCTATACATGACTGGCCAGCATTGGCCATTGCCGACCACATCGTTGCATCAACGGCGCGTTTAACATCGGCATCGGCGGCGACGATCACAGGATCTTTTCCGCCACATTCAAGCACCACTGGAACCATAACCGTTGCGCATTGTGCAGCAACTAACTTAGCCGTACGGGTAGAGCCGGTAAATGAGATTTTATCGATCCCACTTACACAAAGGGCTCTACCGGTTTCACCAAATCCTGTAATCGTTGTAAAGATATCGGCGAAGGGTGCGACCTCATTGAAAGCCTCTTCGAGCCACATTCCAACACCTGGCGTGAACTCACTTGGTTTAAATACAACAGTATTTCCCGCAGCTAAAGCATATGAAATTGAACCAGCGGGAGTAAAGAGGGGATAGTTCCATGGCCCGATTACACCAACAACACCCAGCGGTGAGCGCTCAACGGTAGCCGACATGTTTGCCATTAATAATCCAGGGCGACGAAAAGATGTACGCATAATCGATTCGGCATGGCGTGCAGCCCAACCAATGTGGCTTACCGCGATACTGACTTCAAGCTTTGCATCACTTAGTGGCTTGCCAGTTTCAAGGCAGATTAAATCGGCGATCTGATCGATACGGTTAATAATGAGCGAGCTCCAAGCCAGCAAAACTCTCTTGCGTCCACTAAAACCCAGCCCCTGCCACTGTGCAGTTGCTAGCCGGGCATGTACCACTACATCTGCGACTTCACCCTTACTTATAATTGGATATGTTCCAATTACTTCATCAGTGACTGGATTGTACGAATTAAATGAGGGCCTACGTTTAGTTGCCATGGTTAGAAGCGTAGTCGTGTGCCGATACAATTTGAAGTATGCCTGAGATTCTCAGATCCAGTACAACTTTGCCAGCATTGCGCACGCCTTTTCATGTTATTACTAGCGATGGCATAGATCTCATTGGAGAAGTAGCTGCGCCACTCGGGGTTAGCCGTGGGGGGATTCTCTGTCTGCATCCACTACCAACGGCCGGCGGAATGATGGATAGCCATATATTTAAAAAGGCGGCCAACAGACTGCCTGCGATGGCTGGAATCACTGTTGTTCGCTTTAACTCGCGAGGGACAACTAGTAAGGCCGGCAGTAGTACGGGTGAGTTCGATAACGGAAACGCCGAGGCCTTAGATGTTCAAGCGATGCTTGCATACTGCTTTGAGAGCTTAAAACTTGAGAACGTATGGGTTGTTGGCTGGTCATTTGGAACAGAGTTAGCACTGCGTCATGCCAAAGATGCACGACATAAAGGTTTGATTTTATTAAGCCCACCGCTACGAACAACTAGCGATGACGACTTACTATATTGGAACAGCGATCCGCGTCCGATTACGGCTCTTGTGCCCGAGTTAGATGATTATTTAAGACCAGAAGAGGCACGCATACGCTTTGCCATTCTCCCTACATTAAAGATCGAGGCAGTTGCAGGTGCCAAGCACTTATGGCTCGGCGAACCATCTGTTCACCACGTTTTATCGCAGATTAATTCGATTGTGACTGGAGATTCAGCCGAGCTCCCGCTGGAGTTTTAAGAGGCTTGGGCGCGTGGAATAACTACTTCATCCAAAATCAAAATAATCGCGGCGGCAACAGGTACGGCTAGTAATCCGCCAACGAGTCCGAGTAGCGATGAGCCAATAAGGGCTGCGATAATAGTTACCACACCTGGAACAGACATAGTTTTCTTCATGATGCGCGGAGCGACAACATAGTTTTCAACTTGGACGTAGACCACGTATGCGACAAAGGCGATAACACCAATGGGGACAGATTGTGTCAGTGCGATAACCGTTACGATTGAACAGCCGATGAAGTGACCGACCAATGGAATAAGCCCACAGACAAGAATTATCATGGCAATTGCGATTGGTGATGGCAGACCTAAGGCGAGGCAGAGGAAGAGAACGAAGATGGATGCCATGATTGCAATTATGATTTGGCTGCCAACGAATGAGCCAACGCGGGCGATAATCGCCTCAGTTAAGCGGCCAACACGCTCACGTCGGCTAGCTGGGACGAGTGAGAGACCGAGATTCACAGCTTGTGGCAGCGAGGTTATGAAGTAGAGAGTTAAAACTAAAACCGTTAAAAATGAGAAGAAGCCTGAGAGGATTGATTTTCCAACTCCCAGAACTCCACCGAAGGTTGAAATCAATAGTGTGCCATTTGAGGTTACTGACTTTAACTTGGCCTGTAATGTATCGATAATCCCATATTGATCATTGAGTCTACTAATCGCTTGATTATTGGTTAAATCATTGAGTAACTGCGGTGCCTTATTAATGAGTTGCGTTCCTTGCGATACAACAGGTGGTGCAACAACTAAAGCAAAGAAGATTACAAAAGCGATAACAGATGTAAAGATAATAGCAACGGCAGTTGTACGAGATAAGTTCTTGCGGCGCAGCGCTTCAACTGCAGGGTTAAGTCCGGTTGCAAGAAACAATGCGATAAGAATGAGTACAAATATCTGACTTACGCTGGCCAGAGCGCGCATTAATACAATTGCAGTCAGGGCGCCGAGCGTTGCAATGAAGCCGAAGTAATAAGGATTAGTTCTATTAATCGGAGCTCCTAAAGCACCAAAATCGGCTGGAGGAGTCGGAGATTTCACTGCTCGCTTGGTGACCTTTTTTATTCGCGCTGAAATAGCCATACATCTATTGTAAAGTGCGCATCAGTGCAATGGTGCCGAGGAGTTCACCTGATCGACACATTGATAGGCAAGAATAGGGACCATGGCGCTGCGAATAACTGGATTAGGCGAGGAGATCGCAGCTGTTACTGGGCTGCCCTGGCACCTCAACCTTGAGGAGTGGCCCGAGGATCCTGAACTCGCCGAAAAGCGTGGTATCTCCCGCCACGTGGTCCGTTTAGTGCGAGCCACAAAAGATCCAGATTCGCAGGTCTATGCAGTCAAGGAAACGGTGAGCGAGTTCGCTAACCGCGAATACAAAATCCTGCGCGAACTATCTCATCTTAACGCTCCATGTGTAGAACAGATCGCAGTGGTCGAGGGTCGCACCGATAAAAATGGTGAAGAACTACCGTGTGCAATAGTCACACGTTTTCTACCGTACTCGCTGCCGTACCGCGTTTTATTATCTGGATCAGTCACAGCCCACGACATCACAACGATGGCTAGCGCGCTCGCTCTTTTACTTGTTCGCCTGCACTTACTTGGTTTTTGGTGGGGCGATTGTTCGTTATCTAATACCTTGTTTCGCCGCGACGCCGAGGGATTTGCTGCATATTTAGTTGATGCAGAAACGGGAGAGTTTCAAAAAACTCTTAGTGATGGCCAACGCGAACATGATTTAGATATTGCAATGTTCAATGTTGCTGCAGAGTTAGAGGATCTATCTTTGTCCGGAGTTTTATACCCTGGAATGGATCCAGTACGCGCAGCCGAATCTGTTATCCGCCGTTATCGTCGTATCTGGACGGCGCTAAAAGAGCGGCAGTTATTGGACCCTAAGGATCGTCATGCCGTCGAGCGTGCAATGCGCGCACTGCATGATTTAGGTTTTGCAGTTGAAGAAGTATCCATCACTATCGATGGCGATACTCAGATGCTTTCATTCCAACCTAAGTTAGTTGTCGCCGGATACCATACAAATCGTCTGCGTGAGTTAATGGGTTTAGAAACTGAAGAGCTACAGGCCAAGCGCTTGCTTGCATCCTTTGATCGCTACCGTGCGCGCGAAGATAAAACAGGTTCATCGGTAACTGAGATAGCTAAGGCATGGTTTTTAGAAGTGTTTGAGCCGATTATCAATCGCGTGCCTGAATCAATGCGGGGCCGCGTTGAACACGCACAGATGTTCCATGAGATCCTAGAAAACCGCTGGTATTTAAGTGAGGCAAAGGGCGTTGATGTTGACCTTGAGTTTGCTACCGATAACTACGTCGCCGAGATACTGCCTTTTCGCCGCGATTCAGGAGTGGATGTCGATGCGCAGTAGGATTTACCCATGAGCAATCCTCCTAACTTTGCACAAGCGGTGGATCTAAGCTCTCTGGCAAAGCCAAAGGCGGCGCCGGCCGGGCCGATGCCTGGACTAGAAGTAACGGCGGCAAATTTAACGGCCGAGTTTTTACCACTTTCCATCACTAAGCCGGTCATCGTCATTGCATGGTCTGCGAGATCTCCTGAATCAATGGAGTTGGTTAAAACTCTCGGCGCACTTGAAACTTCTTATCAAGGTAGCTGGGTACTTGGTCGTTTAGATATCGATGCCGAGCCACAAGTTGCGCAGGCCTTTCAAACAAAGAGTGTTCCCTATGCAATCGCACTTATTGGCCAGCAGATAGTTCCTCTCTTTGAACAGAGTTATCCCGAGGCACAGATTCGTTTAGTACTCGACAAGGTCTTAACCCTTGCCGCAGAGCAAGGCGTTGGTGCCCCACCAGCTGAAGTCAGCGAGCCCGAAGAGGATGAAGCGATGGCCGCCCTTGAGTCCAGCGACTTTATAGCTGCAGAGTTGGCTTATAAGAAACTATTAGCCCGCAAGCCCGCAGATAGTTTTGCAAAGTTAGGTCTTGCTCAGACACAGTTATTGATCCGTACCGATGGATTAAATCTGGCAACGATTATCAAGGAGGCCAGTGATTCTCCTAGTGACATCGCGATGCAGTTAAAGGCAGCTGATATGGAGATTGTAAATGGGGGAGTCGAGGCGGCATTTAATCGTTTACTGCATTTAGTACAGCAGTCGTCAGGTGATGAGCGAACAAAGGCCAGAGAGCACCTCTTGATGCTATTTGCATTAGTCGATCCATCAGATCCGCGCTTGACCGCTGCACGAAGCGCTCTTGCGAACGCACTATTTTGATGAAGAGTTTAACTGCAAATAAGGAGCTTAATTATTTAAAGTCTCTGTTTTTCCTCTTTGGTTTTCTTATCATGTCATGGTTGCCAAGATTCCCAGAGGTCAAAGCAAACTTAGGGCTATCTAATGGTGAGTTTGGATCATTGATCAGCACATCTGCGGCGGGCGCACTTATTGCACTCTTTACTGTGGGACATCTGGTGCACAACTATGGCGCAAAGTTGGTCATGCGTATCGCCGCAGTTTCTATGGCAATAACTCTTATTCTCTTAACAAGCACACACTCGACATTAGTTTTCCTTATAAGCAATATTCTTCAAGCCGCTGCAATATCGGGTTTTCATGTCTCCATTAACGCCCAGGGCTTTAGCTTTCAGGATCGCAATAAACGCCATGTAATAACACTTCTCAGCGGCTTCTGGAGTAGCGGAGCACTTGCCACCGCCGTTGTATCGGGATTGCTCGTTGATAGAGTCTCCTTAGCCACCCACGTATTCATTTTGACGTTGATTGTCTTGGTAGTAATGCTCGTAGTGATTTCGGCGATAGGGGAAAACTTAGTTAAACCAAATCAGGACTCTGTCACTGATTACAAGATCAGCGATTTATTTAAGGGTTTTCGAATCGATGGAATGGTCTCAAGTGCTTTGTTCTGTGCACTCTTTCTTGAGTTCAGTGTCTGGGACTGGGCCGCTATCTTCGTTAAGGAAGACATTGGCATCAAGGGCGGACTACATACGCTCCCCTATATTCTCTTCACTTTTGCGATGATCACAGGCCGTTTGAGCGTTCACCGTCTGTTTAATAGGTATTCGATAGAGTTTTTAGTAAAGGCCGCTTCGCTAATCTCTGGAGTTTCGTTTTTAGTTGGGATCATTGCAACTAGGTTTATCGGTATCGAACATAAAATGCTTTCATTAGTAATACTGAGCATAAGTTTTACCACTGCCGGCCTAGGTTCGTCATTTCTCGCACCTACTATTATGAACGTCGCAAATGCTCGATCTAAGTCGCCTTCTAGTGTTGTAATTGGTCAGATTGGAGTGATTAACAATATTGTGGTCTTTGTTATGCGTTTAGTAATAGCCTGGACCGCACAAGCATTTTCTCTCTCGATCGCCTTGATGATTCCAGCGTTATTGCTATTTACCATCCCGTACTTTTCAAAGATATTTAAGCGCGCTTAAACCAGAGCGTCGCAAGTGGCGGTAGCGCAATCTGCGCGATCAAGTGGGCACCATCGTTGAGGGTTATTGCCAAATGCGCCATCATCGGTATTGAAAACTTCGTTCCACATACCTGTGGTTGGAAATGGAAGTTGATATCGCTAATTGCAACTCTTGAGATCAACCAGAGCCTTCCGTATTGCCAGCATCTGCTGCCGATATGTCATCAATACGGTACTTCTCCATTGCAGCTTTTACAACGCTGTGTTTTACCTGTCCAAGTTTTTCTAGCTCCTGCAAGGTTGCAACTGCGATGGATTCGGCATCGACCTTAAAGTGTCGACGAAGAGCCCCACGTGTATCTGAGAGTCCAAAGCCATCGGTACCAAGAGATACAAATGGGGCGCTAATCCATGGAGCGATCTGATCTTGCACTGCACGCATGTAATCACTAACGGCGATGACTGGACCTTTGCACCCAACGAGCTTGTCAGCGATGTATGCAGAGTGCTTATCACGTGGATTCAAAAGGTTATGGCGATCGGCGGCAAGGCCATCGCGGCGAAGTTCGTTCCATGATGTAACCGACCAGACCGAGGCCTCAACGCCCCAATCCTCGTGCAGAAGTTTCTGTGCCTTCAACGCCCAGTTAACACCGACGCCAGAGGCCAAAATCTGGGCGCACTTCTTGCGTTGGTTCTTGGCAGGTGAGTACAGATAGATTCCCTTAAGCAGACCGGCAACATCTAAGTTTTCAGGTTCGGCCGGGTGAATATATGGCTCGTTATAGACAGTGATGTAGTAATAAATATTCTCACTATCTTCGCCATACATACGTCGTAAACCATCTTTAACAATGTGCCCGAGTTCGAATGCAAATGCTGGATCGTAAGCAACAACAGCTGGGTTGGTTGATGCCAATAGGTGTGAATGCCCATCTTCGTGCTGTAGACCTTCTCCGTTAAGCGTTGTGCGCCCAGCAGTTGCTCCAATAACAAAGCCACGCACTAGTTGATCGGCCGCGGCCCAGAAAGCATCTCCTGTGCGTTGGAAACCAAACATTGAGTAGAAGATATACATCGGAATCATTGGCTCGTCATGCGTTGAGTAGGAAGATCCCACTGCAGTAAATGAGGCAACTGATCCGGCTTCACTAATACCCTCATGCAAAATAACGCCCGATGTGGATTCCTTATAGGACAACATAAGCTCGCGATCAACGGCCTTGTATTGCTGACCGTTAGGGGAGTAGATCTTCAAAGTTGGAAAGAGTGAATCCATTCCAAATGTGCGTGCCTCGTCGGGGATGATGGGAACAATGCGCGAACCAAGTCCTGGATCTTTCACTAGATCTTTGAGCATGCGCACAAATGCCATAGTTGTTGCAATCTCTTGGGCACCTGAACCACGTTTGACTGATTCGTAGACAGAGTCATCTGGCTGAGGTAGTGGACGTGAAATTGAACGCCTGCGTGGAATCGAGCCACCCAAAGCTGCACGGCGCTCTGCCAAGTACTTAACCTCTTCTGAATCATCGGCTGGCTTGAAATACGGTGGTAGATACTTATCTAATTTTTCATCCGGTATCTCTAAGTGCAATGTATCTCTAAAGCCCTTCAAATCTTCAAGGCTCATCTTCTTCATCTGGTGCGTTGAGTTACGCCCTTCGAAGGTAGAACCAAGAGTCCACCCCTTAATGGTTTTAGCTAAAATTACCGTTGGACGGCCGTTGTGCTGCACCGATGCGGTGTAGGCGGCAAATAACTTCTTATAGTCATGACCACCGCGCTTAAGGCTCCAGATTTTTTCATCGCTCCAGTCGGCGACCATTGCAGCAGTACGTGGATCACGGCCGAAGAAGTTTTCACGGACATAGCCACCAGATTCAGCTTTAAATGTCTGGTAATCACCATCGAGGGTCTCGTTCATTATCTTTACGAGTGCGCCTTCACGATCTTGGGCGAGTAGTGGATCCCAATCACGGCTCCACACAACTTTAATAACGTTCCAGCCCGCGCCACCAAAGATTGCTTCGAGCTCTTGAATAATCTTGCCATTACCGCGAACAGGGCCATCTAGGCGCTGTAAGTTACAGTTAACAACAAAGGTTAAGTTATCTAACTTTTCTCGCGTAGCAAGGCCAATTGCCCCGAGTGTGTCTACCTCATCGACCTCACCATCGCCTAAAAATGCCCAGACATGTTGATCATTAGTATTTTTAAATCCGCGATTGTGTAAGTAACGGTTATGTCGCGCCTGATAAATCGCATTCAGCGGTCCGATTCCCATCGACACAGTTGGGAACTGCCAGAAATCTGGCATCAAACGTGGATGTGGATACGACGATAAAGAGCCAGATGGATGTGAGAGCTCTTGTCTAAAACCATCTAATTGATCTTGGCTCAAACGTCCTTCAAGAAAGGCGCGCGCATACATTCCGGGGCTTGCATGTCCCTGGAAAAATATCTGATCTCCGCCACCTGGATGATCCTGTCCACGGAAAAAGTGATTAAAGCCAACTTCATAAAGGGCCGCCGATGAGGCATATGTTGAGATATGTCCACCCACACCAACACCAGGGCGCTGAGCACGGTGTACCAATATTGCGGCGTTCCATCTATTTATTGCACGGATTCGTCGTTCAATATTTTCATCTCCCGGGAATGCAGGTTCATTTTCAGGGGGAATCGTGTTGATGTAATCAGTTGTACGAAGTGCAGAAAGCCCGATGTTCTTCTCGTGTGCCCGCTTTAAAAGGCTGAGCATTAAATAGCGTGCTCGCACAGGACCAGCATGGGCAAGGGCGGCATCAAAGGATGCCTGCCACTCTGCCGTTTCAGATGGATCGGTATCTACCAACTGATCGATGATCTGATCGGGCGCTTCGAAGTTTTCGCTCATGGCCCCTATTCTCCCTTGAACTGACCAGTAAGTCGAAATCGAAATCGAGGCCCAAAACCACTTGCATATCCCCCTCAGATTCGGTGAACTTAGCCCGTGCCAGCCAGAATGGGGATACAGAAAGGCGACTTGATTTTAGAGGTCGGCCTTGGCGATGACTGTGATTTCACAGTGCGAGATTTGATTTCAGAGATCACCGGAATAGAGTTTTTAGATGGCCAGACACACGACGTTGTCGATGCAGTCATTATCTGGTGGCGCGATGGCGATGGCGACTTAGTCGATGAGTTAATGGATTCACTTACATATTTATCGGCCAGTGGCGCGATCTGGGTTCTTACCCCAAAAGTAAATCGCGATGGTCACGTCGAGCCAAGTGATATTCAAGATGCTGCACCCATAGCCGGTTTGAGCCAAACATCAACGCTATCGATAGCACCAGATTGGACGGCAACACGTTTAGTCGCGCGCAAAGCTGGCAAGCGGTAGATTTCGCGCTATGACACTAACTATCGGCCAAGCCGCTCCGGACTTTGAAGTCAGCAATCAGCACGGTGAGAAAACTTCACTAACATCATTTAAAGGCGAAAAAAATGTGGTGCTCATGTTTTATCCCTTTGCTTTTTCAGGCACGTGCACAGGCGAACTCTGCGCATTGCGCGATGATCTTTCAGAATTTCAAAACGATAACGTGCAACTACTAGCCATCTCATGCGATCCAATGTATGCACAGCGCGCATTTGCCGAGAAAGAAAAGTACACGTTCCCAGTTCTGAGCGACTTCTGGCCACATGGCGCAGTCGCTAAGGCTTACGGTGTATTAGATGATGCACGGGGATGTGCAACACGTGGAAGCTTTGTTATAGATAAGGCTGGCATTCTGCGCTGGCAGGTCATCAATGGTCTGGGTGATGCGCGCAACATCGGTGACTATAAGGCGGCAATCGCTGCGCTATAAGGCGATTTACCTTTTCTTACTCACCTGAAGTAAGATTCCCCAGTACTCGTTAAGAGTGCGCGGGTGCTTAGCTCAGTGGTAGAGCGTCTCGTTTACACCGAGAATGTCGGGGGTTCGAAACCCTCAGCGCCCACAAGAAGTGCGAAGGAGTTGATCATGAAGGCAAGTCCAAGTGATCAGCGACAGATTCTAGATGTCGCAGCTTTCGACCAGAGAACAACTGCCCTTAACCACAAAGCCCAGGTCCTTGCCGAGCACGCCCTACTTGTCAGTCTTACAACCAAGTCAGACAACTCCCGCGATCTTCGCATCGGTGCGCAGACCGAATTCAGCGACGTTAAGCGCGAACTTTTGCGCGCCGAGGCCGATGTCGAACAGATTGTTTCGCGCATTTCCCGCGATGAGGCACGCTTAAATGGCGGCTCTGCATCTCCTAAAGAGTTAGAGCAGTTGCAACACGAGGTTGGAACATTAGGAGCTCGCCGTGCAGAGCTTGAAGAAGTTGAGCTCGAAGTCATGATGCGAATCGATGAGATTAATACGCGCATTACAGATTTGAGTGCGCAAGAGGCGGCATATGCTGGCGAAATCGCCGACCTTGAGATTCGCAAAGAAAATGCGCTCGCTGCCTTTAATACCGAGCTCAAGGCAATTGCTAAAGAGCGCAGCGAAACCCTTGCCTTTCTCGCACCTGATTTCATCGCACTCTATGAAAAAATCCGTGCATCAAATAACGGCACTGGGGCAGCTGCACTCATCGCTGGCAGTTGTAATGGCTGCCATCTCTCAATTAACGCCGTCGAGCTCAAGCGCATCGCAGATTTAGTCGATGACGAGGTTATTCGCTGTGAAGAGTGTCGCTGCATTCTGGTGCGCGGAGTTTAAGCAGATGGCCCGTCACTTTCTCTTAACTGCCGATGGTGGCTCTCGTGGTAATCCAGGACCTGCAGGTTATGGATCGGTTATTACCGAAAATGGCTCGATTATCGCCGAGCTCTACGACTTTATCGGGATAGCAACTAATAACGTCGCTGAATACAGCGGTCTCATCGCTGGTTTAACTGCGATTAATGCAATCGATCCTGCAGCTACCATCGATGTAAAGATGGATAGCAAATTAGTTGTCGAACAGATGTCGGGCCGTTGGCAGATTAAGCATGCAGATATGCGATCTCTTGCCCAAGATGCTCGAGCGGCGCACACTCCCACCCTTGTCACATACACCTGGATCCCACGCGATGAAAACTCACATGCCGATCGCCTAGCCAATAAGGCCCTTGATCAAGAGGCTGGTGGGGCAGAGATAGTTTCAATCCAAAAGAATTATTTTATGGAGCGCTTATTGAGTAAAGAAGTTGCTACAACGGTATTTCTTATCCGCCATGGCGAGACACCATTGACACCACTGAAGAAGTTTTCAGGTGTTGGCCCGCCCAACCCCGAGATGACTGAGCAGGGATTAGTCCAGGCCGAGCTCGTTGCTAAGGCCGTTGCCGATTTAGATCCCGAAGTAATTATCTCATCCCCCCTTAATCGCACGAAGCAGACTGCCGATGCGATCTCTCGGGCAACAGGGCTGCCCGTTAACTACGACGATGCCTGGCTTGAATGTTCATTTGGAATCTGGGATGGAATGTCGATCGATGAAGTAAAGGAAAAGTATCCAGCTGATTACCACGCATGGCTCTGCTCAACTGGCTTTGCCCCACCCGAAGGGGAGTCCTACGATGCTGTTGCAGTGCGCATCGATGAGGCCCTTGAGGCGATAGTTGCAATGTATCCGGGGCAGCGCGTCGCAGTTGTCAGCCACAATGGAACGATTAAGACTGCAGCAAAGTTAGTCATCGGGGCACCTTCTGATTCAATCTTTCACATCGATGTTTCACCGTGCTCAATAACTACGCTATCAATCTGGCCAAGTGATGGCCTGCGCGCATTACGTAGTCTTAACGAACAGGCCCATTTACGCAGTTAAGCCAGACCTTTGCCATTTCTTGATGGCCAAAAATGGTGGGATGAATTCCATCCTCTGCGATCTTAGACACTGAAACTATTTTGCCCATGTCGTGTAGATACGCATCAAAGGGAACGAGGATTGCATCAAAGACCCTGGCCATTTGATGAACAAGCGCGATTTTAGGATTTAGATCTTCGCGCCACGTGTTCATCTCCTCTTCGACGGGAAGTAGAAATGGTTCGCACAGAACAAATTGTGGATTGCATGTCTTCTTTGTAAGCATCAGTAAACGATGGTAGCGATCGCTAAAATCTTCGATGGTGGTAATGTCATTGTCGTCGTATCGACGCCAGGTATCGTTAATTCCGATGGCGATGGATACAAGCGTTGGTTTGTGGTCTAAGACATCGGCCTGCCACCGCTTTTCTAGATCTATTAGGCGGTGACCACTTGTACCAACATTAATTATCTCACCCGCCAGTTTTCCAGATTGAGCTATGTTGCGTACGTATCCATTACCAAACGGTGGCTCAATATCTCTGCCACAGTCTGTGACGCTGTCACCGATAAACACATTGATTGCAGACATTGTTAACTCATTAGCTCTGCCATGAGTTCATTAATCGGTCCTTCTATCTGATCACCAAATAAGTTTTTGCGATATGACATCGACGAATTATATCGAAAAATTCGCACTACCGACATTAATTCCGAATATCAAGAGCTAGGCCCGGCATGGAGCCTGACCCGCCTTAATAATTGAGAGTTAAGCGAGCTTGCCCTTAACCTCTACGAAGTTAACTCCGGCATTTGATAGAGATACAGAGAACTCATCACCAGCTTTTCCTGGGCAGGATAATCCCCAACCAAATGAGACGCTGGCTCCAACTGCAAGTGGATCAGTTGGTGCACCGGCCATTGCGTTATCGCCATCGAAGATATCCACGCACTCGCCAGCGGCAGTGCCTCCCTTAACAATCAATGTTGCAAGATCTAAGGCAGCCGCTGAGTTATTAGCGATAGTTACGGTGAATTTTTCATTGAGCTGGCCTGGTAGAAAGCCCGATGCGAACTTTCCAGGATTAAAGTGAGATGGAGATGAGAGCGTGTAACTAACCTTCTCTGGCGTAACAACCGGGGCATCAAATCCACCAGTTGCTTGAGGCGCAGTCTCAACGGCCTCAGTCAGAGCCTTGCCCTCTTCGGTAGTTGTTCCTGCTGAGTCGGCTTTGCCACCACAGGC
>SHVG01000043.1 GCA_009691145.1 Candidatus Planktophila sp.
TGGTGCGCGCGAAGGGATTCGAACCCCCAACCTTCTGATCCGTAGTCAGATGCTCTATCCGTTGAGCTACGCGCGCTTATTGAGTTTTATGGAGCCTGCGAATAGTACCTTCTTTTTATAGCCTTCCAAAATACAAAACTAGCGTATCTAAAGCAGAAAAGGCGCCGGAATCAACCGACGCCTTTTCGCTTTATTTCTTAATTAGCCGACCTTCTTAATGCGGCCATCGGCTACAGGTACCTGCGTTACCTTACCAGCGGCCATGTCGGCCTTGAGAGCATCTACAAAAATATCAAGTAGCGCTCCTTTGACCTTAGCTTCTGCTGGTGAGAACACATTCACATATCCATCGCCACCATAGATTACAAAGTCGAGTGTTGTAAGTGTGTAGATGGTTGCATCCTTAGCGATTGCCGTTCCATCATTTTTAGTCACAGAGACTATACGACTTCCGATTGGCTTGGATGCATCAAATGAGAACTTGAACCCTGAGATCTGTGGGAAGCGTCCATCTCCGGGGTAGTTTCCACCAACACCGTTTTCAAGTGCTTTCCAAAGATTCACACCAGTAACAACCGTTGTTGCAACCTGGTTACCAAATGGGAATACAGTGAATGCATCTCCAAGAGTTACATCTAGCGGACCGGCACCCGTACGAACAAGTGCGGTGTTAGCTGGAACATAGGTCTTTGCAGGGAATGTGTCGCGGATACCGCCACCATTCTGAATCGCAAAATCAGTCTTGTATTTTGCGCGAAGTAGATCTGCCATGTAGTTACCCATTGGGGTTTCACCTGAGCGCTCTACAGCAGGTGAGCCACCGCGTGGGAATACTCCTGAAACTTGACCAATCTTGACATCAAGCTTTCCAGTTAATTGATCTTTGTACTTCTTGACCAATGCCGCGCCTGTGGCATCTGGCGTTGTAACCGTGCTAACAACGCCTGTATTGATGGTTGCTGCTGCAGCCTTTAAGACATGCTGTAATGAAGTGCCGACTATTCGACCATCCTTGAGGCAGATTTGGCTGCGTGTGTACTCAACACCAGAGTTGCGCACCTCACCAAGAAGAATTGGTGCCTGTGCGCGAGCCCCGGAAGGAATCAGTGTTGAGAAAGTCTGGTGGCTGTGGCCACCGTAAATCGCGGCCGCTCCTTTAATCTTTGCGGCAAGCACGATAAATAGACCTTTAGCCACACCATCTGAGTTTTCGGTCCAGCCTTGATGAAGCAGCGCGATGACAATCTCCGCGCCAGCCTCTTTCGCCTCCACAATCGCCTTGTTTACACCCACTACGCCTGGATCGATCTGGATTGTCTTCTTAGCCCCTGATGCATCCTTGTAATCAAGGTTGCCTGGAAAGACCTGCTCGATTGTCTCTGCAGTATTTGCTCCAACGATTCCGATCTTAAATCCACCACGATCGATGATTGTGTAGGACTTTGCAGCCTTATCGCCAGACTTCAACACTGAAAGTGATTCATCGCCGTAGTTGGAAACGACCCACTTGAAATCCGATGCACCGATGACTTTTTGTACGTGAGCCAGGCTGCGATCGTGTTCATGGTTACCAAATACTGAGGCATCAACCTTCATAAGGTTCATGGATTCAATTGTTGGCATTTCTTCAAACTCAGTTGAAATCGGTGGTGCTGCCCCGATGTTATCTCCTGAAGATAGCGTGATTGTTGCAGCGGCCGCTTTGCGATCTGCTGCAAAATTGCTCATCAATAACGATGTACCAAATGAGCCACCTGTTTCAATCGCGCCGTGGAGATCGCTGAACTGCAGGATTTGGAGCGATCTGTTGTTTGCAGATGCAACCTTTGCTAGTTGGCCAGCGGTAAAGGTTTGCTTTGAAACGCCGGCCTTTGAAAAGCCGTAGGCATTGACTGCTTGAACAAAAGGTGTGCCGGCTGGTTGTCCAACAACCACAGGCATTGTCACAACTGAGTGGTTACTTGCAGGAACAAAGATTGGGCATGAGCCCGCGCCGGCCGATACAACATATCCAGTTACCGCTGGAGTTACATCTGTTGCAGGTGTCCACTTAACAACAACGCCACGAGCGCCGATATATGAAGTGACATTTGTTGGTGTATCGGGCAGTGAGTAAGTAGCTGCCTGCGCCGAAGGAGCTAGCAATGAAATTAGTAGTGATGTAGATAGAGCTAGTGAGCCCCAGCTACGGATCTTTCGTGATGAGAGGGTTTTATTCATACCACTATCTAATCAGAGCGCTGCTCACGCGACCAAGTCGATAGGTAACGACATGGTTGCGAGAAAGTAAAAAGTTAGATTCCCGCCTTTTTCAGCAACTCTGCCCGCTTAATACTCTTAACCCGAGGTTTACCCTTTGCCTCGCCCGCGGCCACTTCAGCGGCGTCGATGCGCAGCCATCCAGATTGATCGACAACTTGTTGGCTGGTGATTAACTGTGAAATATCGCCGGCGTTTTTTGGTGGCTTCAAATCAGCAACGAGTAGTTCAACAACTGCCGCGGAATCTGATTTATTAGTACCGATTACCCCTGTTGGACCACGCTTTGCCCAACCAACGACATACATACCAGCGTGCACCCGGCCGTCGACATTAACGACTTTGCCGTTTTCATATGGCACTCCATTAATACTGGCGGCTTGATAGCCGATTGCAGTGATAACTAAGCCACATTTGATTCTTACATCACCATTTGGAGTTGAGTAGACAACTCCTTCTACGCGATCTGCCCCAAGAATCTCCTTGGGGGTGTGCTGGAATAAAAACTCCATAGTGCGATCATTATCGATCTTTGGATTTTTAGCGATCAACAACATTGCATCAAGGTTGCTCTTTACATCTTTTCCCGGGGTCTGGCCTGCCCGCACAATCGCGGCCTCGATATCGCTGCGCTCGATAATTACATTTGTGTGTTGGAGTTTTGGGAGTTCGCGTAGCTCTGGGGATGTAAAGGCGGCATGCTCTGCTCCACGGCGAGCGCTGAGATAGACCTTGCGTACTGCACTGTTTTTAAAGGCGGTGATTGCATGATCTGCCGTATCGGTTGGATCTAGCTCGGATGGATCGAGTGCCAACATGCGTACAACATCCATCGCAACGTTACCAGCCCCGATTACTACAGCAGTATCGCAATCAAATGGCACTTTAACATCGGCAAAATCAGGGTGTGCATTATACCAAGGGGCAAAATCTGCCGCCGACATTGAGCCATATAAATCTTCGCCAGGAATACCCAGTTTCTTACCTAATGTTGAGCCTGTTGCAACCACAACGGCATCGTATTTTTCGACCAACGCAGCAACGGTTATCTCCGTGCCTATCTCAACATTTGCGAACAAGCGAAAGTTCGGATCTGCTGCTATCTTTTCAAAGACCTTTGAAACGGTTTTCATCTTTGGATGATCGGGCGCAACACCGCTTCGAACTAATCCCCACGGCGTTGGAAGCTGCTCGATCATGTCGATTGCAAATACACGCTCTTCGTTTTGTAGATTGTGTAGAGCTTGCGCCGCGAAGTAGCCGGCAGGGCCTGCGCCGATGATCGCTACTTTGTAGTGCAGCATCATCGCTCCTTAACTTATTGTGCGGAGACGAGGAGATTTGAACTCCTGAAGGCGATTAAACCTTACCTCGTTAGCAGTGAGGCGCACTCGACCAGGCTATGCGACGTCTCCGAGTACAGGTGTGAGTTTAGCCCCTGCAGGGATGGCTACCAATTCTTAAGACTTGTAGGCTCACCCTATGGAATCAACCGATAAGCCCGTAGAAAGCCGCCGCGTATACGATGCCCCGCCGTCAGATGCATATGCAGAATTTATGACAACCGGCTGGGCTCCTTCTCCACTACACGGCATCACCCAAGATGCAGTTATCCCATACTGCTTTGCGCGCCGGGTGCGACTATCTGAGGCATTTACTGGTTTACGCATTGTGCTTCCAAGTGGAAACTCAAAAGTTCGTAGCAATGACACCGACTATCGATTCCGCCCACATAGCGCCTTTGTCTATTACACCGGCGTGCAGGGAGAAGAGGTTACATCGGACGCGGTCCTTGTTATGGAGCCAAATGGGCAAGGCCATGACTCGATTTTGTATATCCAGCCGCGTTCAACGCGCGATACAAGTGCTTTCTATAACGATCGAAAATATGGAGAGCTCTGGGTAGGCCGACGTTACACAACCGATGAGGCATCTGCCCGTTTTGGCATCGAGGTTCGCAAGGTTGATGATCTTAAATCTCTACTTAAAGATGGCACTGCAGCCGTTACGTTAAGTGGATTAGATCTC
Source organism: Candidatus Planktophila sp. (assembly GCA_009691145.1). Lineage (GTDB taxonomy): Bacteria > Actinomycetota > Actinomycetes > Nanopelagicales > Nanopelagicaceae > Planktophila. Next base: position 4,288 of record SHVG01000043.1, read on the forward strand.
TTAGTTGATTCGGTAATTAAGAAGAACCCACGGGGTGCGGAGTTAGAAAACTTTGTCTCTGTCGCGCGTTTGATTAAAGATGAGTATGAAATCGATGAGCTACAGAAATCCGTTGATGTTACACACCGCGGATTTAACGACGTAATACGGGCGCTGCCGGCGGCCCTTGTTACCCCACGCGGTGAACGGGTAGTAGAGGCGGCTTTTTTCGGTCGCGCACGTGTTGAGGGCAACGAACTTGGATATGACACAATTTCTGCCGCTGGTTCGCATGCATGTGTGCTTCACTGGACACGCAACGATGGCGATGTAAAAAACGGCGATTTGTTATTACTCGATGCTGGAGTTGAGGTAGATTCCTATTACACCGCCGATATCACGCGCACGTTACCCATTAATGGAAAGTTCTCTCCCGCTCAGCGCTCTCTATATATGTTGGTCTATGAGGCGCAAAAGGCTGGCTTTGCAGCTATCCGTGCCGGTGTTGATTTCCTTGAAATTAACAGGGCCTGTCAGGCGGTTTTGGCGCAAGGTTTAGTTGATATGGGTGTTTTAACAATTAGCGCCGAAGAATCTATGCGCCCCGAAGTTGGCCTACATAAGCGTTGGACTCTGCATGGTGTTAGCCATATGTTGGGACTAGATGTTCATGACTGTGCCCAGGCACGTAAAGATCAGTACACCGAAGCAAAGTTGGAGGCTGGAATGGTTTTAACTGTTGAACCTGGCCTATATATTCAGCCCGATGACGAGTTATTTGCACCTGAATATCGTGGAATCGGAATTCGAATCGAAGATAACGTCTTAGTAACGGAGACTGGTTACTTTAACTTGAGTGAAAATATGCCACGCCACCCCGATGAAATTGAAGCCTGGATGACCTCTTTACGCTAAAGAAAGACCAAGCCACGCTGCAAGCAGCCCAAAACCAAGTGAGAGAATAAGATTTAGCCCTGCCTCTTTATATCGCCGTAGCTCATAGGCCAGAAAAATATCGAGCATAAATGTCGACCACGTTGTGAAGGCTCCAGCAAAGCCGATAGCAAGTAGATCATGAGTATGTTCGCTACTTTTGAATGTAATACCGAGTATGAATGAACCACAAATATTAACGATAAAGATTCCGTAGGGCTGGTGAGTGAATTTGCGAATGTATTGATCGATAGCAAAACGGGCAGGTGCACCAATAGCCGCTCCGAGAATGACATAGAACGTGTTCATGAGCGCACCGGAATTACTCTACGTGCTAACGGCAGGATGATTACAATAATCATGAATGAAAAGATTAGGTTGTGTACTAAGAAAAGCATCCCACCATCGCGGGGTTGGAGTGACTGCGCAGTAACGGCAGAAAAAGTTGTAAGGCCTGCACAAAAGCCGGGTAGTAATAAGTGGCGGAGTTCAGCGGCTCCCCGGCGCTCCATTAAGACTAGGAGCGCACTTGCCAGTGCCACACCAAGCAAATTAGCGGCTAACGTCCCGCTGCGATCATCTGGAATGAGGATACCTAAGCCGTAGCGCGTTAGTGTCCCGGCTATTCCGCCGATGGAGACTAGAGCCAGGGATTTCAGAGTGGTAGAGCTTTCTGTGTTACCCCTGAAATAAGACGGGTAATTACGCTAATAACCAGGGCTGCAAAGATGGCCGACCAAAAGTTGTTGACATCTAATTTGTCACTCCAGCGTGCGACTAGAACTAAAATTGCCGCATTTACAACGACGAGAAAAAGGCCGAGCGTTAAAATAACGGCAGGAAGTGTTAATAGTTTAAGTAATGAGCCCAAGGTCGCATTCAGTAGACCAAAAAGAAGTGCGACCCAAAGATATGTGGTGAAGCCACCCTTAACATCGATGCCTGGTATCACTGCAGTTACGACCCAGAAGGATACAGTGAGTGCACCCCAACGGATCAACATCTTCATGTATTAAACGATACCCTCACGCTTGCCAATTTTAGAGCCCAACCAGCGGACTGGATCGTATTTAATATCTACAACGCGCTCCTTCATCGCAATAATTGCGTTATCTGTAATACTGATGTGCTCAGGGCAGACCTCGGTGCAGCACTTTGTAATGTTGCACATTCCTAATCCATGCTCCTCCTGCGCAGTTTTCTTGCGGTTTTTTAACGTGTCCAATGGGTGCATATCTAGCTCTGCGATTCGGATAAAGAAGCGTGGGCCGGCGAAGGATTTTTTATTCTCTTCGTGATCGCGAACTACGTGACAGACATCTTGGCATAAGAAGCATTCGATGCATTTGCGGAACTCTTGACTGCGCTCTACATCTATCTGTCCCATGCGCGCATCCCCTGGCGCTAAATCATCTGGGTGAGCATATGCTGGTATCTCCATCGCTTTTTTATAGTTAAAAGATACATCCGTGACTAAATCCTTAATTATTGGAAAGGCGCGCAACGGTGTAACGGTGATTGTCTCTTCATCGCCATAGGCTGCAACCTGTGTCATGCAGGCAAGACGTGGCTTGCCATTAATCTCCATTGAGCATGAGCCACATTTGCCGGCTTTGCAGTTCCAGCGCACCGCTAAATCACCCATTTGTGTGGCCTGAACGCGATGAATTACATCGAGAACAACTTCGCCCTCATTGGCCTCCACCACAACATCTTGGAGTGCACCATCGGTTGAATCGCCGCGCCAAATTCGCAGATTAATCATGCGTGCCATTAAATGGAACCGCCTTTCGTAATCTCCTCTGGTGTCATGTACTTCTCTAACTCATGAACATCAAAGAGATCGAAGAGTTCTTTCGGTAGTACTGGTAAGGCCTGCCCGCGAACATTTACCTGTGTTCCATTAAATGATGCGATGTGATTGATCTGACGCCACTTGTTACTCATACCTGGGAAATCATCGCGTGTGTGACCACCACGTGACTCTTGACGCTGCAGCGCCGACTTTGCCGTTGATTCGGCAACTAACAACATGTTATCTAAATCAAAGGCTAGATGGAAGCCAGGGTTGAACTTTCGCCCACCACTAACAGAGACATTAGCGCTGCGTTTTCTAATATCCGCGATCTTTGTAATCGCATCCTCTAATTCGCTAGCCGTTCGGATGATTCCAACTAAGCTGTGAGCAACTTCTTGAAGCTCGGCATGGAGTGCATAAGAGTTTTCACCGCCTGCCCGATCAAATGGTGCTTGAATCTTTTGCGCCGCCGCTTCAATGGCAGCATCACTGACCGGGTTCTTACCGTTGTTTTTGACGTAATGCGCAGCGCCAATCCCAGCCCGACGACCAAAGACGAGTAAATCTGTGAGTGAGTTTCCGCCCAAGCGGTTTGAACCATGCATTCCACCGGCAACTTCACCGGCTGCAAATAATCCAGGTACGCCGATTGCAGCTGCAGTATCAGGCTCGACCTCTACTCCACCCATGATGTAGTGACATGTAGGGCCAACCTCCATCGGCTCCTTTGTAATATCCACGCCAGCTAGTTCGAAGAACTGGTGCCACATCGATGGAAGGCGTTTCTTAATTACCTCTGCCGACAAACGCTTCGACACATCTAAGAAGACTCCACCATGCTCGCTACCCCGGCCAGCTTTAACTTCAGTATTGATTGCGCGCGCAACTTCATCGCGAGGCAGTAACTCTGGTGGGCGCCGGTTGTTATCTTGATCCTCATACCAGCGATCTGCCTCGGCCTCGTTATCGGCGTAGATACTTTTAAATACATCGGGAATGTATTTGAACATAAATCGCTCACCAAGTGAGTTAGTAAGAACTCCACCCTCACCACGCACCGACTCTGTAACTAAAATTCCACGCACTGAGGGTGGCCAGACCATTCCAGTTGGGTGAAACTGTAAGAACTCCATATCAACGAGGTTTGCTCCGGCTTTAAGAGCTAGCGCGTGGCCATCTCCTGTGCCCTCCCAAGAGTTTGATGTGACTTTAAAAGTCTTTCCAACACCACCCGTTGCGATGATAACTGTTGGTGCTCCGAATAAGACTTCAGCGCCAGTTTCGCGCCAATAACCATATGCACCTGAGACTTTGCCATTCTCTTTTAAAATATCGGTGATTGTTAACTCTGCGAAGACTTTAATATTGCTCTCCATTGAGGCATATTGCGCGCCATCTTTTTGTTGTAGAGCGACGATCTTCTGTTGCATTGTGCGGATGAGCTCAAGGCCTGTGCGATCTCCGACGTGTGCAAGGCGTGGATATTCGTGTCCACCAAAGTTACGTTGTGAAATCTTTCCCTCTTTCGTGCGATCAAAGAGGGCGCCCCATGTCTCTAGCTCCCAGATGCGATCTGGCGCCTCTTTAGCGTGAAGCTCTGCCATGCGGTAGTGATTGAGGAATTTGCCCCCGCGCATAGTGTCGCGAAAGTGGACCATCCAATTGTCATTGTCGTTGACGTTACCCATCGATGCCGCCGCGCCCCCCTCGGCCATCACCGTGTGGGCTTTGCCGAAGAGGGATTTACAGATGATGGCAACGCGCAGGCCGGCCTCGCGTGCCTCAACGGCTGCGCGCAAACCGGCACCACCTGCACCAATTACCAGTACGTCATATGAATGACGCTCTAATTCGCTCATATTAATATCCTTTAGAAGAAGTAGAAGTTAGAGATCGCACCTGATGCAACCGCGCGGGTATAAATATCTGCAGTTGCAACTCCGAAGAGTGAGATCCAGGCAAAGGCGGGGTGTTTGTGATTGAGCGCTGAGATAAATGTCCATGCCTTGTAGCGCAGTGGATGATTTGAGAAGTGTTTCAAACGTCCGCCCACTGTGTGACGACATGTGTGACACGAGAGTGAATACATCCACAACATTGTTGTGGAGAAAATAAATACGAGTGTTCCGAGGCTCATATGGCCCCACTCTTTTTCGGCATCTCTAAATGCCAAAATCGTGTCCCACGTCAAAATCACATTGAAAATCAGCCCTGCATAAAAGAACCAGCGGTGGCTATTTTGCAAAATAAGTGGAGCGCGTGTTTCGCCTGTGTACTTGG
>SHVG01000044.1 GCA_009691145.1 Candidatus Planktophila sp.
TTATGAAGGGCTTTGTCACCACAGTCGATCTTGGCTGAGGCTGCACATCCTCATCTTTCTATATTCGCAGGGATTTTTAAGGAGAGATGACTTAGGCTCTGGTAATGAGTTCGTGGCTGCATAGCGTAATTCGGCGCAGAGAGATTACCGGGGTCGTTGGACTCTCATTTATCTTTGCCCTCTTTCCATCGTTGGCAGTTGCAGCGGGGCCGACGTTAAAGCCAACGCGGGTGGGTCAGAAAATAATCTGGCGCGGTTATACCTACAGTGTTATTCAATCAAAGGGCAAGCTGGTGTGGAGGCAAGGGGCAAAGGTTGTAGCCGCAACGGCTACCGCTAAAGCAAGCCCAACAGCGAGTGCCAGCCCAACAGCGAGTGCCAGCCCAACAGCTTTATCAAAGGGAGTTGTGATTGCGTACTCTTCACAGATTCTCGAAGGCAAAGTTAAAATCGTTGAGGCACAAGATAATAATGACAGGAGTCAAAAGTTTGCTATCGGCCGCTTCGGTGGGGCAGTTAAAGTATTTAGCAGTATCTGCACACATCAAGGATGTGTTCTGGCATCAAATGGCGCCAACTTAGTGTGTGAGTGCCATGGATCAGAGTTCAGTGGCTTTGATGGAGCAGTTCAACAGGGGCCAGCTAAGCTGGCTTTGACTGTATATAAGAGTCTTGAAGAGGATGGCTCCATCATTTTACTCAAGTGATTGAGCAGCGTTGCCTGGTGGCAATGAGGCAATCATGGGTTAGGCCAGCCGGGATTTAATCTGTGGGACCTGTGTGGCCGCTCAGAGTTTTAAGGTGTAAGTCCGCTCTCACTGGCTAGTGAGTGTCTATGTATTGGATCGCTGCCCTGTGAAAGTGGCTCGCCTGTACCGCCAGTTAAGTCGGCGATGATCTCTGCAGCAATAGATATTGCAGTCTCCTCCGGGGTTCGTGGGCCAATATCTAAACCAATGGGGGAGCGAAGCCGTGATAATTCACTCTCACTCATTCCAATTTCGCGCAGACGCTTTAAACGACCTTCATGGGTGCGCCGACTTCCCATTGCACCGACATAGCGGGCTTTACTGCGAAGGGCTATCTCTAAGACTGGAACATCAAACTTAGGATCATGGGTTAAGACGCAGATAACTGTGCGCTCATCGATATCTACCTTTGCAAGATATCTATGGGGCCAGTCGATAATGACTTCATCGGCCTCTGGAAATCTCTTCTTCGTTGTGAAAAGCTCACGCGCATCACAGATGGTCACGTGATAGCCAAGAAACTTTCCGAGGCGGACAACGGCGCTAGCAAAATCGATTGCACCAAAGACAATCATGTGTGGGGCTGGGGCATAGGACTCGATGAAGATTGCGACCTCATCTTGCATTCGTTCACCATCGGGACCAAACATCAACGTGCGAGTGTGGCCAAGGTTGAGAAGCCCGCGACCATCTTCAAAGACTGAAAAATCTAAACCATCAGTGCCCAGTGAGCCATAACTCTTATCTGCATCAAAACTCATTCGTGCACCAATTGTTGCTGGTCCACTAATTACCGTTGCAATGGCAACTCCGCGATGTTGCTTTATCGCCGTTGCAATCTCTGCAAACTCTGGAAAGCTCTTCTTGTCAATAATCTGAATGAAGAGTTCAATGGTTCCACCGCATGTTAGACCGACGGCAAAGGCGTTCTCATCGCTGACGCCGTAGGTCACGCTAACGCTTTGGCCAGTTTGTAATACTTCTAAGGCCGCTTCATGGATTGCCGCCTCTACGCAGCCGCCGGAAACACTGCCGATTACCTCCCCGCTTAGTGAAACCGCCATCGCCGCACCGACTGGACGTGGGGCCGATGCCCATGTTCTAGTTACAGTTGCTACTGCAAAGGCGCTACCGCTTTCATACCACGGTGTGATTTGATTGATGATCTCGCGCATATGTGTGAGTCTATCAACGGATGCTTTTTAACTGGCAAGAAGGGGTGAATCAATAATGATTGCTGGACTCATCCTTGCCGCAGGTGAAGGCAGAAGAATGGGGCGACCGAAGGCAACTCTTGAGATAGATGGCGTGCGTTTAGTCGATCGCGCCGTTGCGGTGTTTAAGGCCGCTGGAGTCGAAAAGATATTTGTAGTTCTAGGGGCATGGGTTGGCCAGGTCGATGGCGCCACTGTTATTGAGAATAAGGATTGGGCAAGTGGAATGGCAAGTTCATTGCGAGCCGGCCTAAGCCACATCAATGATGTGGCCGAGATTGAAAGCGTAGTTATCTCACTTGTTGATCTGCCTGCAATAACCAGTGAGGCGGTAAAAGTTATTGCAGGTACCCCACGTGATTTAGTTGTTGCAACCTATAACGATGTTGCTGGCCATCCTGTAAAATTTGCGCGCTCGCATTGGAGTGCAATCCTTGCCGCCGTTCATGGAGATAGTGGGGCCAGAGATTACTTAAGAACTCGCCCCGATACTCATTATTTGAGATTAGATGATTTAGCCCAGGGTTTTGATCTGGATTCTCCAGCCGACTTGCAGAAATTTTTGAACTCTGAATGAATGAGCTATGAGCGCCTTAATCGATACATTTGGTCGCGCCCACCGTGACTTACGTGTCTCACTCACCGATCGCTGTTCTCTTCGCTGCAGTTACTGCATGCCCCATGATTTTGCCGCATGGCTACCTAGTGAAGAGTTATTGACAACAGATGAACTCATTGCAGTTATTGAAGCTGCAGTCTCACAAGGAATCGATGAGATTCGCCTAACCGGGGGAGAGCCTCTGCTTCGGCCAGATATTGTTGAAATCGTTGCTCGAATTAATGCGATATCTAATCCACCTAAACTTTCAATGACGACAAATGGATTGGCGTTGGCAAAGTTGGCTGCACCATTAGTTGGCGCGGGCTTGAGCCGAATCAATATCAGCTTAGATACTTTAGATCGAGAGCGTTTTAAGAAGTTAACCTTCAGAGATCGTATTAACGATGTCTTTGCCGGCATCGATGCCGCGCGCGCTGCTGGTCTAAAGCCTTTGAAGATCAACTCTGTGTTGATGCGTGGAGTAAATGATGATGAGGCAATTGCGTTAGTGCGTTGGGCGTTAAAGGAGAGTCTCAACCTGCGCTTTATTGAGCAGATGCCACTAGATGCAGGCGGTGCCTGGTCACGCGATCAGATGATCACAGCCGATGAGATTTATGCCGAATTAAGTAAAGAGTTTTCTCTATCGCCAGTTGCAAATCGCGGATCATCTCCGGCTGAAGAGTTCTATATCGATGGTGGGCCGGCCGTTGTTGGAATCATCGGAAGTGTGACCAGACCATTTTGTGGCGACTGTGATCGCGTGCGCTTAACATCAGATGGTCAAATTCGCGCCTGTCTATTTTCAATGACGGAGACGGATACGCGCGCAATTTTGCGCAATAGAGATTTAACTAACGAACAAAAGCGAGAGAGTCTAGTAAAGGCCTTTCACTCAACGATTGAAGCTAAGCTGCCAGGTCACGGCATAAATGACCCAAGTTTTATTCAACCTACACGTCCGATGTCGGCAATCGGCGGCTAGTCAATGAGTGATGAGGTTTTAGGTCTAGATGAGGCCTATTCAGTAAAGACTCCAGATGATAATCGCCGCCTCTATGCCAAGTGGGCGGCAACCTATGAATCATCTTTTGTTGATGCCAAGCAGTATCGCTATCCAAAGGCTATCGCAGAGGTTTTCAATGATGTGGTTGGGCCCGTTAGGCGAGTATTAGATATTGGTACGGGCACAGGGCTAACTGGAATGTATGTAACACGCCTTCGCCCTGCAGTTCTTATCGATGGTATGGATATCTCCCCAGAGATGTTGGCCCAAGCCAAGTTAAAAACACGTGAAGATGGCAGTGTTGTCTATCGCGAACTATATGTGCGGGATTTAACTAGGGCAGTTCCTAATGAGAACGCCCCCTATGAGGCGCTCATTTCTTCTGGCACATTTACACATGGCCACTTAGGTCCTGAGTGCTTGCGCAATTTACTGCCACTGCTTGCCCATGATGGCTGGTTAGTGGTGGGCGTTAATAATGAACACTTTGAGGCAAAGGCTTTTGCGGGCGAGTTAGATTCTTTAGTGGCCTTGGGGGCGATTGAGAGTCCAGAGATTTTGCGTGTCGATGTTTATGAGCCTGGCAGTGTGCACTACGGTGATCAAGCCCGTGTGATTATTACTCGCGCAATTAATTAAATAACGCCTTTTTTTAGCACGATATCGCGCAGTCCAGCCTCATCGAGTCCCGTTAGCCTTTCAACCTCACTTGATTCAATAGCTCCGCAATCCAGGCCGCGCAAGAAATAGCGGGCCAGAGTAAGGGCAGTTGCCGGCTCATCCATCGTGCCAGATGCCGCGCTACTGAGATAGTTGCGCAAGCGAAGTGAGGCCGCGGCCAAACCATCGCGGTAGAAGATCCAGTTAGCGGCGATGCGTGTAGGAAGCTGCGAGCCATGCAGATCCCAGCCTTGATAGATGCCGCGCTCAAGGCAGCGGCGAATGAGGCGGTAGTGATTGTGCATCGCGGCATGGACCTGCGCCGTTGATCCAATGGGCAGAATATTTGTTGAGCCATCTGAGATACGGATCGTTGTGCCGGCAGTTGCCACTTGCAGAACGCTCTTTGCATAATCGGCCGCAGGGTGATCAAGGGTCTGGTAGGCCGATGAAATCCCTGCCGCCGCTGAATAATCATATGTTCCATAGTGAAAGGCGCTGAGTCGGCCCTTGGCTCGATCAATGTATTGCGCCGCTGTTACCGAGCCGTTTTGATCCATGATCGCCTGAGTCGTTTCAATCTGTATTTCAAATCTAATTGTTCCAGGGGCTAAACCATGGGCCTTTTCAATTACTTCAAGGGCTGCGACCATGACATCGACCTGCTCGGGGAAGGTAACTTTAGGCAGAGTAATAACAAAGTTCTCGGGGTATTTTCCATTGGAAATGATGCCGGCAGTAAATTGATCAAGAGTTTTTAATCCGCGCTCTCTGGTAACTGCCTCAAGTGCCTTCATACGGATACCAATAAATGGAGTTTGTAACTCTTTAAATACGTTAATCGCCGCCTTTAAATCTCTCTCCTCGGCCTCATCACCACGGCGGCCATAGCCATCTTCAAAATCGATGCGCAGATCTTCAATGGGTTGGGTTTTAATCTTGGCGCCAAGGCGATCAAAGATCTCTTGGACTCCTCTGATATCTGCGCCCACGGCAGTTGCAAGAGCTTTAGCTGTTGGTGTGTGCTCATCCATTGTCGCCAGCGCAATTTCGCCCCACTGCGCAGGTGTTGTAGCCGTTAACTTATCGGCCGGCACATAAGCGGTATGAATGGGTTGGCGAGCGCCAAAGTCGCCGCGGTATTTAGTGGCCAGCAGATTATCGGCAGATGCAAGGGCTGCATCGGCCTTATCAAAAAAAGATTTATCTAATGCCATCTTAAGCCTTACCGATCTCTTGTCCCCAGACGCGAAAGCGTCCGAGGCCTCCATCTGGAAATACATCCAGGCGCACCGCTTCAATGACTTGATCACAGGGGGTAATAAATTTGTGGGGAGTATCGGCCTGCACAGCTGTGCGGGCGAGCAAAACTATCGAGCCTGGAGCCTTCAGTAATGCCTCGGGGCTTCCACCGGTGACCATCACTTCGGCCGGGGGATTACCTTTGAAATGTGTAGTGTCGATTTCAACTGCGTTAACGGTGCCGGGGGCAGATAAGCGCACCACAAAGTAGTCATTGCCGCCGCCGCGCCTGCGTTTGTTCTCCCAACCATCGCCCTGGTTTTTAGGATCTCCTGCCTGCAAAGTATTTTTAGCCGATGAGTAAAAATCATCACTTGATCCTAGAAACTCAGCGCCGTTATCTAAGGCAGCTAAGTTTTTAGGTCCACAGGCAGCGATCCACGCTGGATCTGGCACTGGAGTTCCAAAGACTCGAAAGCGGGCGATGCCACCATCTGGATATATTGTTAAGCGCACATGCGTCCAACGTTTTTGAGTTGAGATTGCAAATAAGTTCTCAGCATCTCCTGCAAGCTCTGATTTTTCTACAACACGTGTCCACGTTGCAGCAAGTAGCTCGCTAATGGTTGGGATGTGGAGAAAGGCTGCGGCCTCAACGGAGGCGTGTGGGGGATAGTTTCCGGTGAAGTTACCGGTATCGATAGTGACGCCTTTGATGATGCCGGCTTGACCTAAGCGGATGATTGCAAAGTCATTGCCTGGCTCATTGCGACGGCGCCGAGTCTCCCAACCATCATAGATCTGGCCTTTATGACCAAAGCTGTCAGATGCAAAGGCGGCTCGACCTGGATTTAGAAGATTTTCTTTCTCGGCAAAGAACTCATCATTTGCATAGACAACTCCGGCACCTGACTGGCGAAGAGCAAGGTCTGGCAACTCTGTGAAATCCATTAATTCTTTCCCCTGATTAAGAATTTGCCGTGTGGTGAATTTATCATGGAACCATCTTTGTAAATCAACTCTCCACGAAGCCAGGTTTGTTTAATCCGTCCCTGCAGAGTTTTACCTTGATATGGCGTGATCTGGTTCTTATGAAAAAGCTCGGTGGCTTTGACTCTAAACTGTGCCTCGGTATCAAACTCAGCAAAGTCGGCATCCATGCCAACTTTAATTGCCCCCTTGCGCGTTAGCCCAGCTAGCTCTGCAGGCTTTTGCGACATCCACTTTGTTACTTGCCAGAGTGAGGTTCCATGGCTTTGAGCTTGCGTCCAAATAATTGATATGCCAAGTTGAAGAGATGAGATGCCACCCCACGCCTGTTGAAAATCGCCGATATCAAAGATTTTCAAATCCTGCGTGCACGGTGAGTGATCAGAGACGATTTGATCGATAACTCCGCTCTTTAAGCCCTCCCATAACTCATCTTGATTACTTTTCTCACGTATAGGTGGACAGCATTTGTACTGGGTTGCACCATCTGCAATCTCCTCGGCCGCCAGAGCTAAATAATGTGGACAGGTTTCGGCGCTGATGCGCACGCCATCTGATTTAGCCGAACGAATCAAGGCCAGTGAATCACCACTGGAAAGATGCAGAACATGCACCCGCCCTTTAATACGTCGAGCCTCTTCAATTAACTGTGCAATGGCGACGTTTTCAGCGCCCTTGGGGCGAGATGCTAAGAACTCTGAGTACGAGCGTGAGGATGGTTTAGTAGATTTTTGAATAGCGTTGGAGTCTTCGGCATGCACAATCATGAGCGCATCAAAGGTGGCCAACTCATCGAGTGCTGCAGTTAAATCAGGAAGGTCAGAGCCCGGGAACTCATCGACACCTGAGTGCAGAAGAAAACATTTAAAACCAAAGACGCCTTGCCCATGCAGAGCTTTAAGATCACCGACATTTCCAGGAATGGATCCGCCCCAAAAACCAACATCGACTGAACACTTTCCAGTTGCCGCAGCTTTTTTAACGGCCAAGGCGTCAACGGTAGTTGTAGGTGGAATACTGTTGAGTGGCATATCGATAACCGTTGTTACACCGCCGGCAGCGGCCGCTTTAGTTGCAGATTCAAAGCCCTCCCACTGCGTGCGCCCAGGTTCGTTAATATGAACATGCGAGTCAACTAAACCTGGAATAAGTGCGCCAGTAATTGTTATATCTTTTTTAGAGGTAACAAGATCATTAAAGCCGGCGATTTTAACGATGCGCCCATTGTGCACACATACTGCAGCGGCTCTATCACCGATATCGGTTATGACGTGCGCAGAACGGATGACGAGATCACACTCCATTAATCAATCATCTCAAGGGCGGGCAGAGTAAGGAAGTCTGCGTAGTTATCATCTAGACTGACACGCTCAAAAAGAGCTGATGCCGCAGCAATCTTCTGGGGATCCCAGCCCTCGCCCACGAGGCGCGCGGCTTCGGCCGAACAGATTTCGCGTACTAACTCTTTCGTTGCAGGGTTTTTAGTATCGGCATAAGTAACAGAGTTCTTTACCTGTTGCCAGATTTGAGAGCGCGAGATTTCAACCGTTGCCGCATCCTCCATTAAGTTATGTATTGCAACTGCGCCACTTCCGCCTAGCCATGCCGCTAAATACTGCAGCGAAACATCGATATTTAAGCGAAGACCTTCTTGAGTTATGTGACCTGGAGTCTTGGATACGGCTAATAAATCAGCTGCATGTACTTTAACTTCAGAGCGCATGATATTTAACTGGTTAGGCTTTGCACCGAGCACGCCATCAAAGACTTCACGACAGATGGCAACTAAATCTGGGTGGGCGACCCACGAGCCATCAAAGCCATCGCCGGCCTCGCGTACTTTATCGGCGCGAACTTTTTCAAATGCAATCTTATTAACCTCTGCATCTTTGCGACTAGGGACAAAAGCGGCCATGCCACCGATAGCAAAGGCGCCACGTTTGTGACAAGTCTGTACTAATAAGTCGGTATAGGCCCGCATCATCGGCGCAGTCATTGCAACCTGTCCGCGATCTGGAATTAAGAACTCAGCTCCACGATCTCGAAATACTTTAATCATTGAAAAGAGATAGTCCCACCGGCCGGCGTTAAGACCGCTCATATGATCTCGCAGCTCGTAAATAATCTCATCCATCTCAAAGGCTGCAGGGATAGTTTCGATTAAGACCGTTGCGCGCACAGTGCCATGCGCTATTCCCAAAAGCCTTTGTGCCTGGGTAAAAATATCGTTCCAGAGGCGGGCCTCTAAGTGGCCTTCATTTTTGGCTAAGTAGAAATAGGGTCCAGAGCCGGCTTTGATGAGCTCTTGTGCATTATGAAACAGATGCATTCCAGCATCAAAGATGGCACCGACCATTGGGCGTCCATCGATAGTGATGTTTCGCTCATTTAAATGCCAACCGCGCGGGCGAACAATGAGCGTTGCCAAGGGGCCATCGTTTAGTTTGTAGGACTTTCCCTCAGGGGATGTAAATGTAAGCGTGCGACGTGCCACGCCTTGAAGTGTGAGTTGACCCTCAACAACATTGGACCAGTGAGGAGTATTAGAGTCCTCTAAATCTGCTAACCAGACTTTGGCACCCGAGTTAAGGGCGTTGATGGCCATCTTTGGCTCAGTGGGGCCAGTAATTTCAACTCTACGATCGAGTAAGTCGGCAGGGGCCGCTGCAACTGTCCACGTAGCGCTTCGGATCTGAGCAGTTTCAGGCAGAAAATCCAATGTTGCACCAGCTGCGATCTTTGCCCGCTTACTTGCACGCATCGCCAGAAGCTCTTCTCGACGGGCATGAAACATCTGATCAAGGCC
>SHVG01000006.1 GCA_009691145.1 Candidatus Planktophila sp.
CCTATATTCATCATCCCTGCTACTGGTTCGGGGCCTTACTCGTCGCACAGGTGCGCGTGGGATCTCAATTAACGCCACAAGTGCGTGGGATTTACGCGCGGCATATGAAAGATGGCGGGCTAAGGAAAGTAGGCTGGCAATATGAGTTCGGCCTCGATTCTTCACGTTGATATGGATGCATTTTTTGCCTCCGTCGCCGAGCGCGATAACCCTGAATTAAAAGGTAAAGCGGTAGTAATTGGAATGGGCGTGCGCGGAGTTGTATCGGCGGCAAATTACGAAGCACGCAAATTTGGAGTCCATGCAGCGATGCCAGTGGGTAGGGCCAGGCGATTAGCACCGCACGCGATTTTCTTACCCGTGGATATGCCTCGCTACCAAGAGGTCTCATCGCATGTAATGGAGATCTTTGAAAGCTTTACGCCATGGGTCGAACCCATCTCACTCGATGAGGCCTTCTTAGATGTCAGTGGTGTCCAACGTTTACTTGGTTCACCGCGCGAAATCGCAGCGGCAATCCGCGCAAAGGTAGAGGCACAAGAGGGCATTACATGTTCAGTTGGAATCGCCCCATCAAAGTTCATTGCAAAGCTTGCATCCCAACACTGCAAACCAAATGGGATGTTAGAGATCACCGCCGATCGCATACTTACTTTTCTACATCCGCTACCGATTCAAGCAATGTGGGGGGTTGGGCCAAAGACAGCCGAGACACTAGAGCGATTAGGGCTTCGCACGATTGAAGATATAGCTAACCTGCCACGTGCAACGTTGATCCGCGCATTGGGGCAGGCAAGTGGAGCATCCTTATATGAGCTTGCCTGGGGGCGCGACTATCGTGATGTAACACCCCACGATGCCGAAAAGAGTATTAGCGCCGCTGAAACATTTGCTCAGGATTTAGATAACCCCGCCGAAATTCTGACCGAGTTTTTGCGATTAACCGAACGTGCATCGGCCAGACTGCGAGATAAGGATTTATTTGCTAAGACGGTTTCAATCAAAGTGCGCTTTGCCGATTTTTCTACAATCAATAGATCTAAGACTCTTGTGCTACCGATAGATGGAACCCATGAGATCTACGAGGTTGCCAAGGGGCTGTACGAGGCGCTGCATATAGAGCGGGCGCGCCTGCGTTTAGTAGGGGTATCACTTGAGAATCTCAGTAGTGGCGCTCCCGAGCAGATGGTTTTGGGTGCGCGTGAGAGCGGTTGGCGTCAGGCCGATGGGGCGATAGACCGTGCCAGGGCACGCTTTGGCGCAGGTAGTGTGCGTCCGGCCCGCTTGATTAAACCGACTGACCAGGTCGATGAATAAGTAGCACAGTCGCGAAAAACCTTCTATTGTTGCCCCATGTCCCTGTCCGATCATGAGAAGCGAATGCTCCAGGAGATGGAGGCCGCCCTTTTAACTGAGGATCCGCGCCTGTTTTCAGCACTCTCTGGAGATATCAAGCCTGTCCGCAACAGCCGCACTATTGTGGGGTTGGCTCTGATACTTCTTGGAATCGCAACACTCTTTGGCGGCCTTATCGCCAAGGTGACACCCCTTGGCCTACTCGGCTTCGTAATCGCCCTAGCTGGGGTAATCACCATCGTCTCATCGCTTAGCAGTAAGGGCGCTCGGAGTAAGGGCGCTCGCAAGGGCCGTGGCCTTGGTAATCGCTTAGAGCAGCGCTGGGATGAGCGCAATAAGTAAGTAATTTCTAGTTTTCTTCGCGATGCACGGCCTCCATATGGGGGCCTTTTTTCATGCCCTGCAGGTGGGGGCAGGTGGGGGGGGAAGTGGGAATTCATGGGTAAAAGTGGTGTAAAAAGGAGGGAAATGGAGTAAAGTGGGGAACTAAGCCGCAGGATCAGGCGGCGATGCGAACTCTGGGGAAGGGGCGCAAAGAGATGTTTCTAGGCACCCACGAACCGCGCCTTGATGAAAAGGGCCGTCTTATTCTTCCTGCGAAATTTCGCGAAGAGTTGGCATCGGGTTTAGTTATTACTAAAGGACAAGAGCGGTGCCTTTATGTCTTTCCATCTAATGAATTTGAAGTAATTACCCAGACGCTAAAACAAGCACCGGTCACTGCGAAATCAGCTCGTGATTACAGCCGTGTGATGTTTGCCGGTGCACATGATGAGATTCCTGATCGTCAAGGCCGTATAACAATTCCGCAAGGTCTTCGTACGTATGCAGGACTTGAAAAAGATTGCGTTGTTATTGGCGCTAATACTCGCGTTGAAATTTGGGATGCAACTTCGTGGAATGAATATTTGGCAGATCGCGAAAAGAGTTTTGCCGATGTTTCAGAGGAGGTCTTTCCAGGGCTGTTCTAACCAACTCTCATCTGTGGCCACCGCCGACCTTTCGAACGTAGCGGCGCCCCTTCCCCGGCGCCGTTACTAAATAGATCCGTCGGCCGGCGGTGACCAGAGATGAGAGCTGAGAACAAAAACCACGAGGACATTAATTGCAAATTAAGGGGGAGTGATGATTGATAGCAGTGCACATGTATCTGTAATGCGAGATCGATGCATTGACCTCTTGACCCCTGCGATCAATGCAACTGAAAATCCTGTAATAGTCGATGCAACTCTTGGTCTAGGTGGACATACCGAAGCTCTACTTGAAAGGTTTCCACAACTGAGAGTTATAGGTATTGACCGTGATGCCGATGCACTACAGCGGGCAACGGTCAGATTAGCTCCATTTGCAGATCGATTTTTTACCAAGCATGCAAGCTTTGATTCAATCGCCGATGTTGTTGCATCCTTCGGTTATAGCCAGATTACTGGTGCGCTATTTGATCTTGGTGTCTCATCGATGCAGTTAGATGAAAGCGAACGTGGCTTTTCATATTCACATGATGCTCCGCTAGATATGCGTATGGATCGCACACAATCTCTTACCGCCGCCGAGATCGTTAACACCTACGAGCCAGGCCAGTTAGTACGCATTTTGCGCACCTATGGAGAGGAAAAGTTTGCTACTCGCGTCGTTGAATCTATTGTTAAGGCCCGAGCAGTTGCACCGCTTAACTCAACAACGCAGTTAGCAACAATCGTCAAAAACGCTATTCCAGCCGCCACACGGCGCACCGGTGGAAACCCTGCCAAACGTACCTTTCAAGCCCTTCGCATCGAAACCAACGATGAACTCGGTGCCATTACCAGAGCGCTTCCATCGGCGCTCAAGCTACTTAGTATCGGTGGACGTTTAGTAGTTATGTCATTTCAATCCCTTGAAGATCGCATTGTCAAAGATCTCTTTGTCGCATCAACGACATCGGGTACACCGCGCAATCTCCCCTTTGAACTTCCAGAGCTCGCCGCAAAGTTTTCACTGGTAATTCGTGGGAGTGAAACACCTGATGCTCAAGAGCTTGAAGAGAACTCACGCTCGGCATCGGTTCGCCTTCGCGCCATTGAAAGAGTGGCCGCATAATGGCAATGACAGTATTCGCTCCGGCGATAACACGTTCTCGGGAGTTAATTGCCCAGAAATCATCAGAGGTTGTTCTCAAATTAGTTCCTGATGTTTCACCTGGAGCGCAAGCCAACCGTAAATTCTTTGCAACCTTTGTTTCAGCAGTTGGAATAATGGGCTTGTTATTTTTACTTGTTTTAAATACCTTGCTGGCTCAAGATGCCTTTCAGCTCAAGCACCTTAAACTCCAAAGTAAATTAGTGAGCGATCAGCGCGAAGCAGTAAATCGCCAGATAGATAATCAATCCTCACCAGAGGCCCTTGCGCGCGCAGCCCTTGCTCTAGGAATGAAGCCATCAGAGACTTCAGTATTCTTAAACTTAGATAAGCTACCTGTGCAACCAGGAAGTTTAAGCAATGGGTAATTTTGCACTTGCGCATAATCGTATTAGGTTTTTAGTTCTTGTGATTGCAGTTGCAATGTTGTTATTTGGAGTTCGATTAGTACAGGTCCAAGCTGTTCAAGCCGGCGACTATCGCTTGCGCGCCGTCAATGAGATGGAAAATACACGCTCCCTGCCTGCCCCGCGCGGCGCGATTACAGATATGAATGGTGTTGCATTTGCCCGCAGCGTGGCGGCAACGAGCATCGTTGTCGACCAGACCCAGATTACAAATCCAGCACGCGTTGCAAACTTCGTCGCACCAATTCTGGGATTAAGCGTTTCAGAGGTCGCTGCAAGTATTACCGGAACTCGTAAGTGGAAGATGGTCTATCAAAATGCAAAGCCTGCAACCTGGCAAAAGCTCAGCGCTGCACTTGCAACATTTAACGCGCAGTTTCCAGGCATGAGCCCCGATCGCATTATTGGCTTTTTCCCAGAGCGCGGATATATCCGCGAGTATCCATCGGGCTCATTAATCGCATCTTTAGTCGGTTTTGTTAATCACGATGGCAAGGGCGCAACTGGCCTTGAGTCCAGCATGAACTCATCTATCGCCGGTGTCGATGGCAAGTACTCGTACGCCAATGGTCATGGTGCTGAGATTCCAGGCTCTCAATCTGAAATTATTCCAGCGCAAGCCGGGACAACAGTGCGCTTGACTATTGACCGTGATATTCAATGGGTTGCATCGAAGGCGATCTCTGACGTTGTCAAAGCATCACGCGCTATCAGCGGCACGGTTATTGTTATGGATCCAAAGACCGGTGAGATTTTGGCTCATGCGACTGCGCCAACCTTTGATCCCAATAACACTTCAAAGGTTTCACTCATTGCAATGCGCAATCCATCGGTTCAAGATGTCTATGAGCCAGGTTCGACTGGAAAAGTTATGACGATCGCTGCTGCCCTAGAAGAGAAGAAGATAACCCCTGAGACTGTCTTTACAATCCCATATGCACTCAAGCGGTCAACAAAGACTTTTCATGATCACGAAAAACACGCTACTCAGCGTCTGACATCTTCAGGAGTGTTAGCGGTTTCAAGTAACACCGGTACCATTCAAATTGGCGAACTCCTATCTCACGAGACGCTCTATAACTATCTTTCGAAGTTTGGAGTAGGTAGCAAAACCGGTTCGGGTCTGCCTGGTGAATCACGGGGCATATTGCTAAAGGTTGCAGACTGGTCTGGCACAACTGCACCTACAGTCGCATTCGGTCAGGGCTACTCGCTAACCGCTATGCAGGCAACGAGTATCTTCGCAACTATTGCAAATGATGGGGTGCGTGTTTCACCAACGGTTATCGCAGGCACAAGCGATGCAAGTGGAAACTTCACTCGTGCACCAGGTCGCACAAGCGTGCGAGTTATTAGCGCAGAGACAGCACAAGCGATGCGTATCATGATGGAGAACGTTGTTTCAGCTTCAGGTACTGCGCCAACAGCGGCGATTGCAGGTTATCGTGTGGCAGGCAAGACTGGTACTGCCATGCGTATCGATGACACGTGCGGTTGCTATCGCGGATACACCGCTTCATTTATTGGCTTTGCACCTGCCGATAAGCCCGCCTACGTCATCAGCGTGACGATTCAAGATCCTAAGGGTTTGCACTGGGGCGGCGCACTTGGCGGCCCTGTATTCAAAAAGGTTATGTCATTTGTTTTGCAGAGTCGTCACATCGCACCAACCGGAACCACGGTTATCCCTGTTGCGCTCAATGAAAAGGCGTTGTTGGCTCAGAAGGTGGCAGATGCAAAGACCACTAACTAATTCAAGTAAGCCCCTATCGGCAGTTTCATCAGTTATTGCTGCCCAGTGTGCTGATGCAACTGAGGGTGTTAACATCACTGGTATTTCTCAGTCCAGCAGTGATGTTATTTCAGGAGATCTCTTTATCGCACTACCAGGTGAAAAATTTCATGGTGCACAGTTTGCATCCGATGCAATTGCCAGAGGCGCAGTCGCGGTCTTAACCGATTCGGCTGGGGCGGCGATGGTGACGGGAGTGCCTGTATTAGTGGCTGAAAACCCACGTCGAGCAGCCGGGGTTATTAGTGCATGGCTTTACGAAGAGCCAATGCGCGATCTTTATAGCATTGGCGTCACTGGCACAAATGGTAAAACAACGGTGACAACTTTATTGCACCAGATTATGCAGGCTGCGGGTCGTGAGAGTGGACTCATCGGGACTGTAGAAACACGTATCGGCAGTGATGTGTTAACGAGCAAACGAACTACACCGGAGAGCGCTGATTTACAGGCACTGTGTGCGGTTATGAGAGAGCGGCACATGCGCAACCTCATCATGGAGGTTTCCAGTCATGCAATTAGTTTGGAGCGAGTTCGTGGAAGTCACTTTGCAGTTGTTGGATTCACGAATCTATCTCAAGATCACTTAGATTTTCATAAGTCCATGGAAGAGTATTTTCAAGCTAAAGCCAGGTTATTCACCTTCGAATATGCTGATTTGGCAGTCATAAATATTGATGATGTTTATGGCGCTCGATTAGCTGTCCTGACTGAACTTCCAGTTCTCACGCTTTCGCGCAACCACACTAAAGCCACTTGGCATTATTCATCCATTACAAGAGATTATGTTGGTGCTTCGGTTGCAATTCGCGGCAGCGGCGGCATTCTGATTGAGAGCAAAACAACTCTCCATGGCGGATTTAACTATGACAATCTCTTAATGGCCGTTGCAATTGCTGTTGAAAGTGGAGTTGATCCAATTGATATTGCTGCCATCATGCCGAGATTAACTGGAGCCGCAGGTCGGCTGGAGGCAGTACATCTTGGACAGAGCTTTACTGCACTTGTCGATTATGCGCACTCACCCGATGCTGTCGCGCGGGTTTTAGAGACTGTACATGAGATTACGCAAGGAAATGTTATTGCCGTCTTAGGGTGTGGCGGGGACAGAGATACATCTAAGAGATCCCTTATGGGAATCGCGCTACGCGATGGTGCCGATATTGCGATCTATACAAGTGATAATCCCCGAAGTGAAAAGCCAGAGGATATTCTGGTGCAAATGGTTTTAGATATAGATGTGCAGGCACCTAATGAGGTCATCACTGATCGTGCAGCGGCGATCAAAGCCGCAGTCAATCACGCCCAATCCGGCGATGTAGTCATAGTCCTGGGTAAAGGACATGAAAAAGGCCAAGAAATTGCAGGTGTAGTTCATAGCTTCGATGATCGTATAGAACTAGCCCGTGCGATTGAAGATAAGAAATGATCACTTTAACTGCTGGCGAGATCGCTTTACTCATTGGGGGAGAGCTTCACTGTGATCGAGATTTACTTATATCTAAAGCTCCAGTCTTTGATTCCCGTTTGGCTACACCCGGAACTTTCTTTTTAGCCTTACAAGGCAAAAACTCTGATGGCCACGAATTTGTTGCCGAGGCTTATCGTCTAGGCTCGATGTTTTCTTTAACCACACGCATTATTGATGGACCTTGTATTGTTGTTAAAGATGTAATTGAGGCGCTATCAATTCTTGCTACCTTCATTCGAACACGGTTGAATAAACTAACGGTGATTGCGATAACGGGTTCTCAAGGGAAAACTAGTTCAAAGGATTTAATGAATCATATGTTGAGTGCCGTTGGCCCAACTGTGGCTCCTACCGGTTCCTTTAATAATGATTTAGGTCTTCCAATTACACTTCTTGAATGTGATGAGCGAACTCGTTTTTGTATTTTGGAGATGGGCGCCCGCCATAAGGGTGATATCGCGCGTTTATGTAATATCGCAAAACCAGATATAGGAGTGGTACTGACCGTCGGTACCGCGCACTTTAGTGAGTTTGGTTCACAACGTGCAATTGCTGAAACCAAAAGCGAACTTATTCAATCTCTAGGAAATGAGGGAGTTGCAATTCTAGGTACGTATGATGAATTCACTCCGGCAATGGCAGCCTTGCACAGAGGGAGTGTTTTAACATTTGGCGAAAAGGGCGATGTCGATGTACGAGCAGCGGATGTAGAAATTCGTGAAGGTAGACCTCATTTTGATCTTGTTACAAAGGCCGGGCGTGATGCAGTTGGAATGCGCTTAGTTGGAGCCCATCAAGTTTCTAATGCCCTTGGCGTTGCCGCGGTTGGAACCGCGCTTTCACTTCCGTTAGAACTCATTGCAAGTTCGCTTTCGACAGCTGAAATACATAGCAAATGGCGGATGGAGCTCAACGAGCTTGATGATCTACTAGTTATTAATGATTCGTACAACGCCAATCCCGCATCAATGGCTGCAGCTCTTAAGAGTCTGCTCTTCTTTGCACAAGAGCGTGGGGGTCAATCCTGGGCATTTCTAGGAAAAATGCATGAACTCGGCGAGTCAGGAGCATCGGCCAGTGCAGATATTGGCAGCCTTGCATCTGAGATCGGAATCGATCACTTAGTAGTTGTCAATGCACCTGAATATGGATCTGGAGCCGGCCCGATGCAGTTCCATCATGTTGCAACTATCGCCGATGCTGTGAGTTTCGTTAGTCATTTTGCACCAGGTGATGTTGTATTGGTTAAGGCATCGCGCGCAGAGGGTTTCGAAGTATTAGCCGAAGAGATTAAAAGCTGTTGGGTGAGTAGAAATGGAGTCGATCAATGAGACAGATCTTAATTGCCGCCGCCGTTGCACTCCTCTTTTCATTATTTGGAACACGCGGCCTAATCAAAATTCTGGCAACACGCGGATATGGGCAGATTATTCGCGACGATGGCCCAAGTAGCCACCATATAAAGCGTGGGACACCTACTATGGGTGGAATTATTCTCATCGCCGCCGCCCTTGTTGGATATTTAACTGCACATGCCTTAACCCAGAACTCATTAACTATTTCGGCGGTATTAGTTCTAGGTCTAGTAATCGCCCTTGGGCTATTGGGTTTTATCGATGACTGGCTAAAGGTCTCCAGACAAAAATCATTAGGTCTAACTGGTAAACAAAAACTCCTTGGCCAAGCAACTGTCGCGGCTATATTCAGCATACTCGGAGTTAGGTTTGCCGATACTTCATCTTTGACACCGATTTCATATTACTTATCAGGTGTTCGTGAAACTGGCCTCTATCTTGGACCGGTTATTGCAATTGCTTGGATAGTTCTCATGGTCATGTCTGCCAGTAATGGTGTCAACCTCGCCGATGGCTTAGATGGTCTAGCCACTGGCGCGTCTGTCATGACATTTTTAGCTTTCATCTTGATCGGTGTGTGGGAGTTTGGCCAGGGTTGTGCAATTAGCGCGGGAGCGGGTTGTTATCAAGTTCGAGATCCACTAGATCTAGCGGTCCTAGCTGCCGCCTTTGCCGGTTCGTGTACTGGTTTTCTCTGGTGGAACGCTTCTCCTGCAAAGATATTTATGGGCGATACCGGCTCTCTTGCACTCGGCGGCGCCTTAGCTGGATTGGCGGCAACTCTGCGTGTGGAGCTTTTGCTCATTCCTCTCGGCGGATTATTTGTGATTATTACTATGTCAGTGGTTATACAAACTCTCTACTTCAAAATTAGTGGTGGAAAGCGTGTATTTAAGATGGCGCCGTTGCAACACCACTTCGAACTCTTAGGGTGGGGCGAAGTAACAATTGTGATTCGCTTCTGGATTATTGCCGGTCTATCAGTTGCCCTTGGCTTAGGCCTCTTCTATGCCCAGTGGGTAGTTAAGTAGCCTCGATGCCCCTTAACTTTGCAGGCCGGAGAGTACTTGTTGCAGGTGGTGGTGTCACTGGAACTTCGGTTGCACAGTTTCTTGCTTCTCAAGGTGCAATGGTCGTCATCGTCGATGAAAATCCCAATCTAAAAACTGATTTCACGGTTCTTGCCCCGCAATCAGTTGTGGTAAGAGATTATTCGGCAGTTGTTCTCTCTCCTGGCTGGAAAGAGAGCCACCCAATAGTTGCCGCTTGCATCGCTGCGGGTATAGAGATTTTGAATGAGATAGATGTCGCCTGGAATATCGCTCAGGAGATAGCGCCATACCAAAAATGGTTAGCGTTAACTGGCACAAATGGAAAGACCACAACCGTTGAAATGGCCGCTGCCATGTTGCAACGCGCGGGATTAAAGGCCGTGGCATGTGGCAATGTTGGCGAGACCGTGATTGATGCAGTAACCCACAGAGATGCTTTCGACTATTTAATCCTTGAGCTCTCATCCTTTCAACTTCACTGGATGAAGACGGCGCACTTTGTCAGCTCTGCGATTTTGAATATCACCGAAGATCACTTGGATTGGCATGGAGGATTTGATGCCTATTGTGATGCAAAGTTATCGCTTCTAGAGCGCTCAGATATGGCGATCCTCAACCGTGATGATAGTGAGATTATTAAGCGGGCAAAAAAGTGGGATGGTCGTAAGATATTTTTCTCACTCGATACACCCGCACCCGGTGAGCTCGGTGTCGTTGAAAACCTCTTGATAGATCGTGCCTTTGTCGGCGATCCCCAAGAGGCTCAGATGATCGCGCAATTGAGCGATATTCAACCGACACTGCCGCACAGTGTTTCTAACGCACTAGCTGCCGCGGGGCTAGCCCGCTCGATCGGTGTTTCATATACAGATATCCAGAGTGCCCTTATCGATTTTCATCCAGGTCGCCATCGCATCGAAACAATCTTGAGCGCCGGTGGAGTTTCATGGGTAGATGATTCAAAGGCGACAAACCCACATGCTGCAGCGGCCTCGATTCTCTCTCACTTGTCGGTTATTTGGGTCGCTGGCGGTTTAGCCAAAGGCGCCGACATGGACGGCCTCGTAGAGCGAGCTAAGGATCGGATCAAAGCGGTGATTTTAATCGGTTCAGATCGCGATTTAATTGAAGCGGCCTTCCTCAAATATGCACCTAATACTCCACGTATTAAAATCGACGCCGACCACGTCAAGGGTGGAGTATCTAATGCATTAATGGAGAGCGTTGTTACTGCCGCGCAGGGTTTTGCCACATCGGGGGATACAGTCTTAATGGCCCCGGCATGTGCATCGATGGATCAATTCATTTCATATGCAGATCGTGGAGATCGATTTGCCGCAGCGGTCAAAAAACTGGTAGAAGATGAAAACTAATACCCGCGCGAGTTTTTTCACTAAGCCCGTTAACTTGTACTACATGCTGCTGGTGAGCACTGTGAGCTTAAGCGTTCTAGGCGTGATTATGGTCTTTTCAGCTTCATCGATTCACTCCCTCGAATCCAAAGGGGCCACGTATGCAATAGTCCTGCGTCAAATGGCATTTCTGATTATCTCAATACCGATGGCCTGGGTGTTATCACGGTTCTCACTGGCCCGCTGGAAAGTAATTGCCCGTTCGGGAGTTCTTGTCTCAATCCTGCTATTGGCCATAGTACAAGTCATTGGTAAGAGCGTTAATGGAAACCGCAACTGGATTAGTTTTGGTTTCGTAGATGTACAACCCAGTGAGATAGCTAAGTTTTTAATGATCTTATGGGCCGGGTACATATTGGCCAAGCGCGAACGCATTGGCGCAGTACAAACCGATGTCATTACTTTGATCGCTCCTGCATTTGCGCTCTGCATACTCCTTGTCTTGCTAGGCAAAGATTTGGGTACCGCCTCGGTCTTGGCCTTTATTCTGGCCGGCCTCTTGTGGGTCTCAGGGGTTCGATTACGGGTCTTTGCAGCTCTGCTCACCGTGGGCTTTGCAGGTATCGCCGCCCTCATTGTCAGCGTGCCATATCGCATGCAGCGCTTTGCCGTCTTTCTTAATCCATTTGCCGAAGACCAGTATAAAAACGTTGGCTGGCAACCAGCCCATAGTTTGTTAGGTCTAGCCAGCGGTGGATTATTCGGTGTTGGGCTGGGTGCAAGCCGTCAAAAGTGGGGCAACTTATCTCAAGCACATACTGATTTTATCTTGTCGGTAATTGGTGAAGAGTTAGGTTTATTTGGAACCCTATCGACTATTGCACTGCTGAGTGTTCTGTTGTTTTCAATCTTTAAGATAGCACTTCGCGCTAAAGATCCAATGGTGCGCTACGTCAGCTCTGGTATTGGATGCTGGATAGCTATCCAGACGATTCTAAATATTGGTTCGACTCTCAGTGTTATTCCAGTCGTGGGAGTTACATTGCCACTTGTCTCCTACGGTGGCTCGGCACTGATTGCCACATACATGGGTATTGGTTTTGTCATAGGCGCTGCACGACGTGATCCTGCGATCTTTGAAGAGTTAAAGAAGAGTGAGTACAAATGGCTACGATAGTTTTAGCTGGCGGTGGAACTGCCGGACACATCGAACCCGCGCTAGCAGTAGCGCGTGCATGGCGCCTTGCACATCCCGATGATGTCATCATATTTATCGGAACCACAGCAGGGCTTGAAAATAAAATTGTTCCTAGCGCTGGATTTACATTGGCCCATATCCCAAAGGTTGCAGTTGCGCGTAGGCCATCACTGTCTTGGCTTGGCCTTCCAGCGCAATTATTGGGGGCAGTACGTGCATCGCGAATTATTCTGCGCGATGCCGACCTCTTAATCGGCTTCGGAGGATACGTCAGCGCTCCCGCCTATTTAGCTGCCCGCATCATTAGGGTTCCAACGCTCATTCATGAGGCAAATGCCAAGCCTGGCTGGGCAAATCGCTTAGGTGCATTAATGACAGCGTATGTAGCCGTTGCCAACCCCATCGACTCAAGAGAGTTCACGGAGGCACTTATCACTGGCCTGCCTCTGCGATCCGATGTCGCTGCGGCATATACCGCTTCGCGTAGCGATTTTAAAGGGGCGCGGATTGCAGCAAAGAAACGTCTGGGCTTTGATGAAAAGGCGCCCTTGATATTTATCATGGGTGGATCGCAAGGCTCGGTAGCGATTAATAAAGAGATTGCAGGAGCGGTCCCAGCGCTCTTATCAAAGGGTCTATCAATTCTGCACTCGGTAGGACGGGCTAACGCATTGCCGAAGGCAGAGGGTGCCTATCATCCAGTTGCCTATGTCGATGCAATGGCCGATGCCTACTTAGCAAGTGATGTAATCATTGCCCGAAGTGGCGCAGTCACTTGCAGTGAATTCCGAGCCCTCGGGCGTTACGCTCTTTTTGTGCCACTGCCAATTGGAAATGGTGAGCAGTTCTTTAACGCTCGCACACTTGTCGCAGATCAGCGCGCAGAGATAATTGAACAGTCGCAGTTGAGTGCAGCCTATTTAACTACCCATATCGATGCACTATTACTTAAATCGGCGCAGGCCAGGATCGATGGATCTGATTTCGACCTCCATGCCGCCGATAAAATCGTCGCCCTTGGCGAGTTTGCGATCTCTGCGCGATGAGACCAACCTTGGAATCTCTTATCGGAAAGCGCGTGCACTTTATTGGTATCGGTGGGGCGGGTATGAGTGGATTAGCGCGGATCGCACTGTCTCACTCGATTAATGTCAGCGGCTCTGATGCTAAAGACTCATCGGTTGTTAAGGCATTGATCGCACTGGGTGCATCGATTGCAACGTCGCACTCGGCTGCCAATGTTGATGGAGCAGATCTTGTCGTGTATTCAACTGCTATTTCAGCAGGTAATCCCGAACTCACACGAGCACGTGAGCTTGGGATCAATGTCTTGACGCGCGCGGCCGCACTTTCAATTCTGATGTCAGAGTCAACGAGGATCGCAGTCGCAGGAACCCACGGTAAGACAACGACATCATCGATGTTGGCAGTTGCGCTACAGGCCTGTGGCGCAGATCCCTCCTTTGCTATTGGAGGCACTATCACCGCCTCTGGCTCTAACGCCCACCGTGGTACGGGTGAGATCTTTGTTGCAGAGGCCGATGAATCCGATGGCTCATTTATTGAATACCATCCATTTGCAGCTATCGTTACAAATGTCGAACACGATCACGTCGACTTTTTTGAAACACCCGCTGCAATGGAGGATGCATTTAAGGTCTTTGCAGCGACCATAAGTAGTGATGGTTTCTTAACGTACTGCGCCGACGATGCAGGCGCGCTAGCCCTTGCCGCACACATGAAGCAGTTAACCTGCATCTCATATGGTGTGGGCGAAGGCAGCGATTTAACTCTGGATTCGATAGAGCTTCTAGCTATGGGCTCGCATGCACGCGCGATTTGGCATGGCAAGAGCATTGGTTTTATCGAGCTACAGGTGCCGGGTCATCACAACTTACTTAACGCCGCCGCTGTGCTTGCAACTGGATTACAACTTGGCTTTAACGCAGCGGATTTACTGCAAGGGCTAGCGGTTTTTCGCGGTACGGGCCGGCGCTTTGAGGTTAAAGGAACGGTGCACGGCATACGTGTCATCGATGATTATGGGCATCACCCCACAGAGATTGACGTGACGCTGCGAGCTGCCCGCAGATATGCAGGGGATGGTCGATTAATTGTGATCTTTCAGCCGCATCGTTATTCCCGTACGGC
Organism: Candidatus Planktophila sp.; assembly: GCA_009691145.1. Classification (GTDB taxonomy): domain Bacteria; phylum Actinomycetota; class Actinomycetes; order Nanopelagicales; family Nanopelagicaceae; genus Planktophila. Next base: position 14,253 of record SHVG01000006.1, read on the forward strand.
CGCCTTTGCACCGGGCTTTGCGCAATCTCTTTCACAGGCAGATCGAGCAATTGTTTTGGAGATTTATGCCGCGAGTGAAAAACCAATTCCAGGGGTTACTTCGCAGATGATTACCGATTTGATGAGCAATGGTGAATACACGCCTAACTTTATTGAGGTCACAGATAGCGTCATCAAATCGGCCGAACCAGGCGATGTCATTATTACCTTAGGCGCAGGCGATGTAAGTTCATTAGCACCCATCATTGTCGATGGATTGATTCGACGTTTTGCCTAGATGAAAAAGCATCGATTATTTATTGCGCTAGCAGTTCTGATATTTGTTATTGCGGCATATATTTTGGGATGGTCGACATTCTTCACCGTTAGCTCCGTAGAGATTAAAGGCACCAACGCGCTTATGAGCTCAACGATTGTGCCTGGGCAGAAATTAGCCAGAGTAGAGCCGCGGACAGTTGCTGCTGAGTTTGAAAAATCGGCCTGGATAAAATCCGCCGACGTCTCTAGAAATTGGATTAGTGGAAAAGTTACAATCACTCTCACCGAACGCAGCCCAGTAGCGATCTATAACGATCAGGCGATAGATGCCGACGGAGTCAGCTTTCCAGCTCCCACTGATTCAGTGGCAGACCTGCCACAGATCACCGCACCTAGCATCGAATCGGCAGTGGCGGCCTCTGCATTCCTCATGGGACTACCTGCCGAGATTGCCGATATGGTGCAGTTGGTGAAGGTGCGAAGCGGGGATGCATATCTCCTGCAGATCTATGATGGCAAGAAATCGATTGAGATTTTGTGGGGACAAGAGGGCGAAACTGCGCTAAAAGTAAAGGTGTATAAGGCTTTAATCGCACAACCCGAGAACTCGGGAATACGTCATATAGATCTGACTGCCCCGCATGCACCTATCGTCAAATAATTAATTCGACACGTAGGAAAAATAATTCGAGTCGGTGTTTGCTTAACGAGCGTACGCACTTTACGTTCGCCTTATTGAAAAGCATTGAATTATAAGGCTCAAGTTGAGGTTTATAGTTCACAAGGAGGAGAAACGTGGCTTCACCGCAGAATTATTTAGCAGTCATCAAGGTCGTAGGAATTGGTGGCGGTGGAGTAAATGCAATCAATCGCATGATCGATGTCGGACTCAAAGGCGTCGAGTTCATTGCAATCAATACCGATGCACAACATTTATTAATGAGTGATGCCGACGTAAAGTTAGATATTGGTCGCAGGACAACTCGTGGACTTGGTGCAGGAATGGATCCTGAAAAGGGACGCGCCGCAGCACTCGATCACGTCGATGACATCGAAGAGATTTTGCGCGGAGCAGATATGGTCTTCGTAACGGCAGGAGAAGGTGGCGGTACCGGAACAGGAGCTGCACCAATTGTTGCCAAGATTGCGCGCGATCTTGGCGCACTGACAATTGGTGTTGTTACACGTCCATTCTCATTTGAAGCAAAGTTGCGTTCGGCCCAGGCCGATGTTGGAATCGAAGCGCTACGCGAAGAAGTTGATACGTTAATTGTTATTCCAAATGATCGACTTCTTGCGATTTCAGATCGCACAATTACTTTGTCCGATGCTTTCAAAAGCGCAGATCAAGTACTGCTCTCAGGCGTTCAGGGCATCACTGAAATCATTACGCAGCCAGGTTTAATTAATCTTGACTTCGCCGATGTCCAGGCAGTTATGTTGGGTGCAGGCTCTGCACTCATGGGCATTGGTTCAGCGCGTGGAGAAAATCGTGCACTGCGTGCGGCCGAACTTGCAATCTCGTCGCCTCTACTTGAGGCATCAATCGATGGCGCGATGGGCGTGCTGCTCTCAATATCTGGTGGCTCTGATTTAGGTCTCTTTGAAGTTAACGAGGCGTGCGAGCTTGTGCAATCTGCAGTCCACCCCAATGCAAAGTTCATCTTCGGAACAACTATTGATGATGCACTCGGTGACGAGGTGCGCATTACAGTCATAGCCGCTGGCTTTGAAGGTGGCGAGCCTAAGCGGGTCTCTACTCCTGTGATCGATCTATCGACATTAAATGGTCGCGCAAACCCCATTGCATCAAATGACCCTCTCTCTGTCGCTCTCGAACTCGATGATGATCCAACACCTCGCCGACGCGTTACATTTGAAGAGCTTGTCGCCGAGGATGAGATTGACGTCCCTGACTTCATGAAGTAAGGCCTTTTGCCAGCGATCTTTACCGATAGGCGCGCTGGCTCAAGCCTTGCGCCGTACGAGTCATTTAATTTAGCCATCCACGTTGGAGATGATCCAGTGGCTGTTGCACGCAACCGCGCATCGCTCTCACAGGCGGTGGGACAGGTTCAGTTCATGAATCAGATACACGGTGATGCCTTTGTCGTTGTAAATCAACTCAGTGATATCGATCCAACATGCGATGCCTTAATAACTACAACTGCAGGTTTAGGTCTTGCAGTTTTAGTTGCCGATTGCATTCCATTACTTCTATCCTCATCAACAGTTGTCGCCGCTGTGCATGTTGGTCGAAAAGGTTTGCTCAACTCCATCGCGCTCAAGGTTATCCACGAGATGCGGCGATTAGGCGCAACTGCAATTCACGCGCAGTTAGGCGCATCCATCTGTGGTCGATGTTATGAGGTTCCGGAGGCTATGGCCGATGAAGTCGTGCGTACTCACCCTGTCGCCTTTGCACTTACTCGCGATGGCACACTTGCATTAGATTTACCCAAGGCGCTCATCGCCGATTTAGTTGGCCAGGCAGTTACCTACGAGGCATCGACTATCTGCACACTCGAAGACCAAGAGTATTTTTCATATCGCCGCCATAACATCACGGGGCGAAATGCTGGGGTAATCTGGCTATGACACGTCGCGCCGAGATTGCCCAACACTTGCTCGATGTAGAGCAGCGAATCGCCGCGGCGGCTAAAAAAGCTGAGCGAGATCCTGCGGAAATTACATTGATCGCAGTAACTAAGACATTTCCGATAAGTGATATCGAGATTCTCATTGAGCTCGGCGTTCATGACTTTGGTGAAAATCGCGATGGTGATGCCGCGCCAAAGGCGGCGGCCGTTGGCGGCAGGTGGCATTTTCAGGGCCAGATCCAGAGCAATAAATTAAAGTCGATCTGCTCGTGGGCACATGTCATTCACTCACTCGATGAGCTGCGCCATTTTGATATTATCGAAAAATTCGCAACGCATCCACTGGACATCTTTCTTCAAGTCAATCTCGATGGATTAGCAAATCGAGGGGGAGCAGCGATCGAATCTCTCTATCCACTGGCGAGCATTATCGAGGCACATCCTGTTCATAAGTTGGCAGGGCTGATGGCAGTGGCACCTCTTGGTATCGACCCAGAGATAGCCTTTGGCAATCTCCATCAAATCCAGAGAGGTTTTCTAGGCGACTTCCCAGCGGCCAAAAGCCTTTCGGCCGGTATGAGCCATGACTTTGAAATCGCGATTTCCCATGGTGCGACACATCTGAGAATAGGCAGCCAAATCATGGGCTCTAGGTAGTCGGGCAGGTACCTTTTAGGTATGGCTAATGCAATCAGGCGTGTCGCAAATTATTTAGGGCTGATGGATGACCCAGAGTTTGATACTGCAGTGAGTTCAAACGTTTCGGCCGTTCCAGCCTCGGGTGATGTGCGTATCAAGGCGCGCGGTGCTCGCACTGTCTCTTCCGTGGTTACATCTACTACTGAAGCTGCACCGCAGTTAGATCTTCCAGTCTTAGATCGCATCATCACTTTGCACCCACGTTTTTACAACGAGGCACGCACAATCGGCGAGCACTTTCGCCAAGGAAATCCAGTCATCATTAACTTAACTGATATGGATGAGTCCGAGCATAAGCGTCTGGTTGATTTTGCCAGCGGACTTGCATTTGGTTTACACGGAACAATCGAACGTGTTACTAAGAAGGTATTTTTAATCTCTCCAGCTAATCTTCAAGTAAGCACTGAGGATAAGTCAGCTGCAGCGCAAGCAAGTTTCTTCAACCAGAGCTGATTTTTTAATGCGGTTAGGGTCGATTCTTGCAGGTGTTCTCCAACTATTTTTATTTGCACTGTTGGGGCGTTTAATTCTTGATTACATCCGGATGTTCGCTCGCAACTGGAGACCCAGCGGGATCTCTCTCTATTTTGTCGAAGCCGTCTATGCCATCACCGATCAACCGATGCGCTTTGTCGGACGTTTTATCCCACCACTTCGCCTAGGCGCCGCCAGCTTAGATATGAGTTTTATAGTTCTCTTTTTTGGCGTGCAACTACTGATGCGCCTTGTTAGAGGGCTTTAGCAAGTACAACTGCCAGACCAAACTCGCTCGCATTAGTAGTTAACGTTAGATCGCGCACCATCGATAAGGCTAGGACCTCATCCTGAATATGTGTCATGTGGCCTTCAATCGCATCGGCAATTTCGGCCGTTGCATTCCACACCACGTTAATGCGATCAGATATCTCAAAGCCATCACTCTTGCGACGCTCCTGGATAAAGCGAATTACTTCGCGGGCATGACCGGCCAAGATAAGTGTTGGTGTGAGCTCTAAATCAAGGGCCACGCTTTCGCCCTCGTGAGATGCAACCATCCAGCCGCTCTTTGGAACCTCGGTGATTACTAAATCTTCAAGAGCGATATCCCATGTACCCACCATGGTTGTACCCGAGCTGCGCAGTGTCTTGACCAAAGCCATCGCATCGCTGGATGCAATGGCTTTGGCAATCTCTTGGACCGCCCCACCAAACTTGGCACCCAGTGTTTTAAAGTTTGCCTTAATAGAGATATCTACTAAATCGCCATCGGCGCTAGCAATATCTTCGAGGGTAATGACGTTGAGCTCATCGGCGATCTGCTCGCGCATTTGAGGTGGCAGAGCCGCCCACCCACTTGCTGCGATAAGTGCACGTCCTAATGGTTGACGGATTTTGATTCCTGATTCAGCGCGCGATGCACGACCGAGCTCAACGATGCGACGAGTAAGTGCAACTTGTTGGCTTAACTCGGTATGTATCGCTGAAGTATTAGCCGTTGGGAAATCTGTTAAGTGCACCGATGCAACTACATCGGAATCCGTGGGGCGCACAAGCTCTTGCCATACCTGCTCAGTGATAAATGGAACCATCGGGGCCAATAATTGCGTGAGTGTGACTAAGCACTCGTGCAATGTGGCCATCGCGGCAACCTCACCATCCCAGAAACGGCGACGGGAGCGCCGCACATACCAGTTCGATAAATCATCGATAAAGCGGGCTAGTGCGCGACCTGCGATCTGTGAATCAAAGACAGTGAGTGCCTCGTCGACTTCGGTTATCAATGTGTTGAGTTCAGAGATGATCCAGCGATCCATTAATGGACGCTCTGCCAGTGCTGGGCTCTGGCTTAACTCAAAATTCGATGCCTTGGCATAGAGTGCATGGAACGAGACAGTGTTCCAGTAAGTCAAAAGTGTTTTGCGGACAACTTCATTAATTACATCATGGCCAACGCGACGTGCGGCCCAAGGAGATCCGGCTGCCAACATGTACCAACGCACGGCATCGGCGCCATGTTGATCCATAAGCGCCATCGGCTCTAAGACGTTTTCTAAATGCTTGCTCATCTTGCGACCATCCTTGTCCAAGATATGTCCTAGACACAGAACCGTTTTATATGAGGATTTATCAAAGACTAAAGTTCCGATAGTCATTAATGTATAGAACCACCCACGGGTTTGATCGATGGCTTCGCAGATAAAGTCGGCAGGGTATGAGGATTTAAATCTCTCTACAGATCCGGCTGTATGTGGATAGCCCCACTGGGCAAAGGGCATTGCTCCAGAGTCATACCAACAGTCGATTACTTCAGGTACCCGAACCATGAGCGCTGAGCACTCGGCGCACGCAAAGGTAATGTCGTCAACAAATGGACGGTGTGGATCAAGGTTGGATAGCTCTTGTCCGGCTAATGCGCCGAGCTCTTTGAGTGAATCAACACAGATCTCATGTTTGTTTTCACAGCGCCAAATTGGCAGTGGCGTACCCCAGTAGCGGTTACGGGAGAGCGCCCAGTCGATATTGTTATTGAGCCAGTCTCCGTAGCGCCCATCTTTAATTGTTTCTGGGTGCCAATCTGTCGCGGCATTCTCACGCAGTAGCGCATCTTTAATCGAAGTTGTACGAACATACCAAGAGGGCTGCGCGTAATACATCAGCGCGGTGTGACAGCGCCAGCAATGTGGATATGAGTGCTCGTATTGCTGATGCTTGTATAAAGCGCCACTGGCCTTTAACTCTTTAACTAAAGTTTTATCGGCATCTTTAAAAAACATACCGCCAATAACGGGCAGATCGGGCAGGAAAGTTCCATCGGGTGCGATGGGATTTACAACAGGCAGACCATAGGCCCGAGATACATCTAAGTCATCGCCGCCAAAGGCAGGGGATTGATGAACTAATCCAGTTCCATCTTCGGTGGTGACATAAGTTGCAAGCACAACATAATGAGCATCGGGAATCTCAACATAATCAAAGGGGCGCTTATATGTAGTGTGCTCTAAATCCTTACCGAGCGCTTTTTTGAGAATTTTCTTATCGCCCTTAACGCTTTCAATGAGTGCTTCGGCAACGATTAAAACCTCGCTCTTTTCATCGACCGTGGTCTCGACTACCACGTAGTCGACATCGGGATGGACTGCGATGGCGGTATTAGAAACCAATGTCCATGGAGTTGTTGTCCACACAAGGAGAGATGCATTGATAGTGGCTAAATCCCCGGATGTAACTGGGAATCGAACGTAGACTGATGGATCGCTAACGGTTTCATATCCCTGGGCTAGTTCGTGATCTGATAAACCTGTTCCACAGCGTGGGCAGTATGGTGCTACGCGATGATCTTGTACGAGTAAACCCTTTTTCCAAATCTCTTTAAGCGACCACCAAACGCTCTCAACATACTCTGGTGACATCGTCCAGTAGGCCTGATCGAAATCGACCCAAAAACCCATGCGATCGGTCATGTCGCTAAATGCACTGACATGTCGTTGAACAGATTCACGACACTTGTCGTTAAATGCTGCAACGCCAAATTTTTCAATGTCGCCCTTACCGTTGAAGCCCAACTCTTTTTCGACTGCAATCTCAACTGGTAATCCGTGACAGTCCCATCCAGCCTTACGTGTTACATGTCGGCCCTTCATTGTTTGAAAGCGCGGGAATACATCTTTAAAGACGCGTGCCTCAATATGGTGAGTGCCGGGCATTCCATTGGCTGTAGGTGGGCCCTCATAAAATGTCCAAGGCTCGGCGCCAGTACGAGCTGCTACGGTTTTGTGAAAGATGTCGTTATCACGCCAGAAATTCAAGATCGCATGTTCGAGGGCGGGCAGATCAACTGCTGCAGAGATGGCGCGAAATACCATAAGAAAAAAACCTCCGAGAAAACCCTGGAGGGACGATCTCTGCTATCGCAGATTTCGCGGTACCACCCACCTTGCGCACTACTGGCGCCACTTAATCTTCTAACCTGGCCGGTTCTAGATGAGTATTCACTCACTTCTTCCAGCGAGCTCGTGAGGTGATGGCCCCGTCAACGCCCATATTGAGTTAGTTGGCTCAGTCTAGGCCATGAGCGCTATGAAAATCGCTCGTGGCGCAGTTGGTATAGGTGGGGCAATCGGCATAAGGTACGCGTCATGCGCAAGAGGCCAGCCAAAAAAGCCGTTAAGAAGAAGGCTCCTGCCAAGAAGGCGGTAAAGAAGGTTGCGAAAAAGCCGACCGTTAAGAAGAAGGCTCCTGCAAAAAAGGCAGTGGTTAAAAAAGCTGTAGCAAAGAAGAGGGCCGTTAAGTCGATTCCCGTTAAAAAGGCGGGCAGTAAAGCATCGACGAGCAAGACAACTCTTACCGTTGATGAGAAAAGCCAGACGGTTTCAGTCTCCACGGTGAGCGCACCAATATTGGCCCCAGTGATTGAAGAGCGCCGATTAGTTATGCCACCTCCACCGCGCCCACTCAAGAGCGGCAAGAAGCTCGCACCGCTAAAACCAATTAAGAGCGCACCTACGCCGATTGTTGTCAGTGATTCTGAGACACCATGGACTCCAGTAGAGCTAAAAGTAATTCGCGCCGATATCGCTAAAGAGTTAGAGCGTCTGCGCCGCGAGCTCATAGTTGTTGAGCTCGAAATGGACTCACTGATTCAGGAGTCGGGTGAGGGCGCTGGAGATGATCAGGCCGATGCCGGCACTAAGACTTTCGAGCGCGAACATGAGATGTCCCTGGTTATTAATGCGCGCGATATGGTTTTACAGACCGAGCGCGCACTCGATCGAATTGATTCAAAGCGATATGGCTCCTGTGAAGAGTGTGGCAATGTTATTGGCAAGGCCCGCCTTCAAGTCTTTCCTCGCGCAACTCTCTGCATGCTCTGCAAGCAGAAGGAAGAACGGCGCTAGCAGTGCAAAGGTGGCGCACACTATTGAGTGTTGCCTGGTTTATCTGGATCCTCGATTTAGCAACTAAGGCCTGGGCAGTAAGCCAACTCGCGCACCGCGAACCAATAAAGATTCTCGGTACTTTCTTTCAACTCACCTTTGTTCGTAACCCTGGCGCCGCATTTTCATTTGCAACAAATGCCACACTTTTTCTATCGCTATTTGGAATCATCGTTCTCATCGCAATCACCTACTACGCACCGCAGATCACTTCTAAGGGATGGTCGGTCGTTTTAGGGCTAGTAATGGGCGGTATTTTAGGCAATCTGATGGATCGCATCTTTCGCGAACCTGGCTTTCTGCGTGGACATGTGATCGACTGGATGCAGCTGCCACATTGGCCACTATTTAATATCGCCGACTCTGCAATAGTGTGCGCCGCTGTGCTCTCAATGGTTCTTACTGGAGGCAACATTTCTCCGATTACTCGAAAGGATGTTAGACCATGAGTAATCGAGAACTACGCACACTCGCAGTACCTGAAGGTGTTGCTGGAGAGCGTATCGATAGCGCGCTCACGCGTGTATTGGGCCTGTCTCGCACGGCCGTAGTCAAACTTCTAGAGGATGGAGAGATCACAACTTCCAACCGTGCAATGCTCAAATCCGAGCGCGTTAGCGCCGGACAGGTGATCCAAGTCCTTCTGCCAGCGCCTATTAATACGATTCCAATCCCACTTACTCCCATTGATGGATTAGAGATCGTTTATGAGGATCAAGATATTGTTGTAATCAATAAGCCCGTCGGTTGTGCGGCACATCCAAGTCCTGGTTGGACTGGACCAACAGTTGTCGGTGCCTTGAGTGCAGCCGGCTTCATAATCTCGACCAGCGGCGCCGCAGAGCGCCAAGGCATTGTGCATCGATTAGATGTTGGTACAAGTGGATTAATGATCGTTGCAAAGGGCGACCGCGCATTTACCCTCCTTAAAGATGCCTTTCGAACCCGCAGCGTTGAAAAGATTTATCACGCTTTGATTCAGGGACATATGGATCCAACTACCGGCACTATCGATGCACCCATCGATCGCCATCCTAAGGAGGATCACCGTTTTGCCGTTGTAGGCACGGGCAAGGAGTCCATTACGCATTACGAGGTCATCGAGTTTTATCGCGCCGTATCACTTGTAAAAGTCGAGCTAGAGACTGGACGCACTCACCAGATTCGCGTGCATTTCTCGGCCCTTAATCATCCTCTGGTGGGGGACATGACTTATGGCGCAGATCCAGTGCTAGCCAAGAGTCTAGAGATGTCGCGACCATGGCTGCACGCTAAAGAGCTGCGCTTTAACCACCCCATTACTGGCGCAGCCCTGAACTTTTCTGCTCCATATCCAGCCGATCTGCGCGCCTCGTTGGCGTTGCTATCTGATGCCGTCCTGCCGTAAGTAATAGCCTTACATCAACTATGTCATCCGATAACTTCGTTCATCTTCACGTTCACACCGAGTACTCGATGCTCGATGGTGCTGCGCGCGTTGGCGATTTAATGGCTGAAGTTGTAAGACAAGGTATGCCCGCTATTGCAATGACAGATCATGGAAATGTCTTTGGTGCATTTGATTTCTATAAGAGCGCAAAAAAAGCAGGCGTAAAACCAATCATCGGAATCGAAGCATATGTCGCACCTGAATCACGTCTTGAAAAAAAGCGGGTTAAGTGGGCCGATGGCGGCGAAGATGATGTCTCTGGCGGCGGTGCTTATACGCACATGACGATCCTGGCCGAAAATAACGTGGGCCTCGGCAATTTATTTCGCCTCTCATCCCTTGCATCTCTTGAAGGTTATTACTACAAGCCACGTATGGATCGTGAACTTTTATCGAAGTACGCAGGCGGATTAATCGCAACCACTGGCTGTCCGGGTGGTGAGGTACAAACACGTCTGCGTATGGGTGCCTACAAAGAGGCGCTTAAAGCGGCCAGTGATTATCGCGATATTTTCGGTGTAGGTAATTTTTATTTAGAGATTATGAATCACGGAATCGACATTGAAGCCCGCGTAAAGGCCGATCTTCTAAAGCTTGGAAAAGAGTTAGCTCTACCTCTGCTTGCAACAAATGATCTGCACTACACATTGCAAGCAGATGCAGCCGCCCACGAGGCGCTGCTCTGTGTTCAATCAGGCTCTACATTGGCCGACCCTAAGCGTTTTAAATTTGATAACGATAGTTTCTACGTAAAGAGCCCGGCCCAGATGCGCGAACTCTTTAAAGAGTTACCTGAAAGTTGCGACAACACCTTACTTATTGCCCAGCGCTGCAACGTCACTCTACGAGAGGGCGAAAACCTACTGCCACAGTTTGCGGTGCCAGCTGGCGAGACTGAGGATTCATGGCTTAAAAAAGAGGCTAAGCGGGGATTAATTGCACGCATGGGTTCGCGCATGACCCCCGAACACACAGAACGCCTTGCATATGAGCTTGGCGTGATGCAGACAATGGGCTTTCCCGGCTACTTCTTAGTCGTTGCAGATTTAGTTACACATGCAAAGAACGTTGGCATCCGTGTAGGGCCAGGTCGCGGTTCGGCCGCGGGTTCATTAGTTGCTTACGCTCTCGGCATTACCGGTCTTGATCCGCTTGCGCATGGATTGTTGTTCGAGCGATTCTTAAATCCAGAGCGTATCTCTATGCCCGATATCGATCTGGACTTCGACGAGCGCAGACGTGGCGAGATGATCCGCTATGCAACAACAAAGTACGGTGAGGATCGCGTTGCTCAGATTATTACCTACGGAACAATTAAATCTAAGCAGGCTATTAAGGATGCAACACGGGTTTTAGGGTATCCATATGTAGTCGGTGAAAAACTTACTAAGGCGCTACCCCCATCTGTAATGGGCAAAGATATCTCACTGGGCGGAGTTTTTAATCCGAAGGATGATCGCTACGGAGAGGCAGGTGAGTTTCGCTCACTCTATGAATCAGATCCTGATTCAAGGCGTGTTGTGGATACTGCACGTGGGTTAGAGGGATTAAAACGGCAATGGGGTGTTCACGCCGCCGGTGTAATTCTTTCGCGCGAACCGCTGCTCGATGTAATCCCTATTCATCGTCGCGAGGCCGATGGCGCAATCATTACTCAGTTCGATATGGGTGCATGCGAAGCTATCGGCCTTCTCAAGATGGATTTTCTAGGCCTTCGAAATCTCTCGGTATTAGATGATGCCTTGCTCAACATTAAATCTAATCAGAGAATCGATGTTGTCTTAGAGGATCTAACACTCGATAATAAAAAGACATACGAGCTTTTATCGCGTGGAGATACATTGGGTGTTTTCCAGCTAGATGGTGGCCCCATGCGCGCACTGCTTCGGGCGATGTCTCCCGACTCATTTCAAGATATATCGGCGGTTATTGCGCTCTATCGCCCGGGACCAATGGGTGAAAATGCGCACAATAACTATGCCGATCGTAAAAATGGACGCAAGCCCGTAGAGGCGATACATCCCGAACTCGTAGGTGCGCTCAAAGAGATTCTTGGTGATACGTACGGCCTCATCGTGTATCAGGAGCAAGTAATGGCGATTGCACAAAAAGTTGCCGGCTTTTCACTAGGACGTGCAGATTTACTTCGCAAAGCCATGGGTAAGAAAGATAAGAAGATTCTGGATAAAGAGTACGTACCTTTTGAGGCTGGAATGAAGGCAAATGGTTACTCAACTGCGGCCATTAAACGTTTGTGGGATGTCTTGATTCCCTTTTCAGATTATGCATTTAACCGCGCGCACTCTGCCGGTTATGGTGTTGTTTCGTATTGGACTGGATATTTAAAGGCTAACTACCCAACTGAGTACATGGCCGCACTATTGACTAGCGTTCGCGATGATAAAGATAAATCCGCGCTCTATTTAAGTGAGTGCCGCCGTATGGGAATTAAAGTTCTCGAGCCAGATATCAATGAATCCGATGCTGAGTACACGCCTCGCGGAAACGATATTCGCTTTGGTCTAGCTGCCATCCGCAATGTCGGAGAGGGCGTAGTTGGATCGATTAAGGCCGCGCGCGAATCTAAGGGTCGCTTCACATCATTTGGCGATTTCTTGGCAAAGGTAGATGCGCAGGTCTGCAATAAAAAGACGATTGAATCTCTCATTAAAGCCGGCGCCTTTGGTTCGATGGGTGTGACGCGAAAAGGCTTGATGGCGATATATCTCGAGGCGATCGACTCGGTTATTGAAGCTAAACGCGCCGAGGCGATAGGCCAGTTTGATTTATTTGGTGGAGAATCAATTAGTCATGTTGCATCCTTAGATTTAGAGATCCCGGAGGGTGAGTGGGATAAGGCGATGCTTCTTAGTTACGAGCGCGAAATGCTCGGGCTCTATGTCTCTGATCATCCACTTCTAGGTGTCGAGCACGTGCTTCGAGCAAATACCGATATGACGATCAGCGAGCTCATCGATGATGGTGCTCAAAGCGAATCGATAGTCACTATCGGTGGATTAATAACCAGTGTCACCCGTAAGGTTTCTAGACACGGTGCTTCATGGGCCGTTGTCACTGTCGAAGATCTTGAAGGATCACTCGAGGTTCTCTTCTTTTCAAATACATACAATCAATACGCGATGTCGCTGACTGAAGATCGAATAGTGACGGTTCGGGGTCGAGTAGATCGACGTGACGATTCATTGCGCTTTACCGCCCTTGAAATGTCGATGCCCGATATCTCGATGGGGTCAACTGGTCCGCTAGTTATTTCGCTGCCGATGTCACAGTGCACGCCACCGATTGTTGATCGAATCAAGGAGATTTTGCGTTCACACCCTGGCAAACGCGAAGTTCATCTACAACTGCGCGATAATGGGGGCAGTACTTTTATGAAGATCGATGCTCTCATCACCGCATCACCTAGTTTGAGCGCAGATTTGAAATCAATTCTGGGCCCTAACTGCCTGGTCTAGGCCCACGATTTAATCTCGCTCCAGACCTTACATATCGCCCGTTATAATTACAGAGTGATTCGAACTGTAGATCTTCGTGGACGGGCCCTGACTAAGGCGGCCTATCAGAGCCAACTTCCACCTGGTCAGGCTTGCCACACAGGTAATGCAACGTGTTTTCATAAACCAGTTGAAATTAATGCAGATTAAACAACGTCGAGCTTATTCTGAAGTTAGAAGGGTGATGTGAAAAACTCCTTAGCGGTTCTCATCAGTGCCGTCGTTATTCTTGTGGTGATCTTCACCGCCGGCCGAAAGTTCCAATTGTCTTCACGCTATGAGCGCAGCCCCAAAACGCTCACTCCCTGGAACTCTCTGGATAGAGGTATCGATCCAAGTGATGAAGTTTGAGTGAGCAAGGGTAGGATGAACAAATGAAAGCCTTGAATCTGAAGTATCAAGGGATTTTGACTTTAATTTCACGCCTTGTCGTCGGTGCAGTCCTGCTCATCGCCGGGGGATTAAAGGCCTTCGTTCCAGCCGAGGCGGCCAGTGCAGTTTCCGCTTATAAAATCCTGCCTACCCAGATCGCCCACATTGTTGGCTACGCACTTCCATGGCTTGAGATCGCGATCGCTCTTCTCCTTATTATTGGTATCTCCATCCGCATGGCCGCCATTGTCGCCGGTGGCATCATGATCCTGTTCATTGGCGCCATTGCCAGTGTCTGGGTGCGTGGCCTGCTGATTGACTGTGGATGCTTTGGCGGTGGTGGCGTTATTGATCTATCCAAGGCCGCGGCAGTTCACCGCACATATGCACTAGAAATCGCGCGCGATTGCGGATTGGCATTAATGTCGCTCTATCTATACTTTTTCCCTTACGGATTATTATCAGTTGAAAAATCGGCGCTACCAAATGAGGAGATCTAAATGTCTAAGCAGGCAAAGGCAACTACCGGCGGAGATCACTTCACACGCTGGCTAGTCATTGGAATGGTTGCACTCGTCGTCGTTACCGGTGTCATTTTCTCCATTATGAGCTCGTCGACAAAAGCCAATGAATCATTTGCAGCTCTTAAAGGTTATAAGTTGGGCGATTCAGTTGCAGCCAGCGTTAATCCCGCTGCCGGCTTTGGCTTAACGTTGAATCCCGGTGCACCAGTAACAATCGATCTCTGGGAAGATCCACAGTGTCCAGTCTGTCGTACCTTTGAAACATCGATTGGTGCATACATCGACACCATGGTGCGTACGAAGAAAGCCACCGTTGTCTATCACCTTCTATCTTTCCTAGGACCAGAGTCCGTCCGTGCGGCAAATGCATTGATGTGCTCCGCCGATGAGGGCCACTACTTAGATTTTCATCAAGCGGTTTATATTGTTCAGCCAGCTTTGGAGAACTCCGGATTTTTCTCTAATGATAATTTAGTCAAGATTGGCGATCATATTGGGCTTAAATCTAAGACATTTACCGATTGCCTTACAAAGGGTTCAAAGCTTGAATTAGTAAAAGCCCATGCAGATTCAATGCCAACCTATAAAGTAAGCGGCACCCCGACTGTATTTATCAATGGCAAACTCTGGGAGCGCACATCAAATGGCTTTGATTTAAATGAGTTCCGTCTTGCTGTAGAGGCTGGCTAACACTTGTTACGTTCGATTCCATCGCCAACTTTGTCGGCGTTGGAAATCGGGCCGCTCACGATTCATATGTATGCCTTGTGCATCATCACAGGCATCGCCGTCGCCATTTGGCTTGGGGATAAACGCTTCAGAGCAGTTGCACCAAATGGAGCATCGGTAGTTTCAGAGGTTGCGATTACCGCGGTTCCATTTGGATTAATCGGTGGTCGGATTTATCACGTTATCTCATCACCCGATGCCTACTTTGGTAGCGGGGGAGATCCGCTAGATGCTTTGAAAATCTGGCAGGGCGGTCTGGGCATCTGGGGCGCTATCTCACTCGGAACAGTGGCTGCAGCCCTTCGCTATCGCACTCTAGCCAAGCGAATCGATCTCCCAGGCTTTGCATACTTTATGGATGCCCTTGCACCAGGTGTTCTCTTTGCTCAGGCCATCGGTCGATTTGGAAACTGGTTTAACATCGAACTCTTTGGTCGTCCACTCGATGCGCCATGGGCCTTATCAGTTCCATTACTCAGTCGCCCCAATGGATATACACAGTTCACAACTTTTCACCCTACCTTCCTCTATGAGGCGATCTGGTCAACGGCTTTAGCCTTTCTATTAATCAGATTTGGTAAAAGATTTCATCCAGGTCAACTCTTTGCTCTCTATATCATTGGCTACTGCATCGGCCGTATCGGCATCGAATCGATTCGAATCGATGAAGCGCATCACATCTTCGGACAGCGCCTCAATGTCTTGGTCGGGATAGTGGTTGCTGTAGGCGCACTTATAGTCTTTCGCCGCCTCAATAAAGGCGGCCCCGAACTTCTCGGGTAGGCTACTTACTATGGCACTAGATGATGTATATGCGCGCAATCTTCACCACCGAAGCCATCGTGCTGGGTGGCTACGAGCAGCGGTCTTAGGTGCTAACGATGGCTTGGTTTCAATGGCATCGCTAATGATTGGTGTTGTAGCCGCTGGCAAGAATGAATTTCTAGTCACTGCAGGACTTGCCGGAATCACGGCTGGTGCAATGTCAATGGCAGTTGGTGAATATGTTTCAGTGCGTTCGCAAAATGATATTGAAGAATCCGATCGCGCTCTCGAGGTGGAACATCTTGCAGCTGATCCTGAGGGAGAGCTCTTAGAGCTTCAAGATATTTATATCAACCGTGGATTAACTCCAGAGCTTGCAATGCAAGTTGCTCTCGCGATGCATGCAAAAGATCCACTTGCAGCGCACTTACGCGATGAACTCGGTCAGCATTCCCACACTAAGGCCCGCCCAGTTCAGGCTGCACTCGCATCGGCGATCTCATTTACTGCAGGCGGCCTTATTCCATTTGTTGGAGCCTTTGCCCCAACAGTTGGAGCTAAGGCGTGGAGCATTGTTGGCTTCACGCTCGCAGGTCTTGTCCTGACAGGAGTTCTCGGCGCGCGCACAGCTGGGGCCAAGATCCCGAGCACGACGCTGCGTGTGATTCTTGGAGGCTGTCTAGGCATGCTCATCACCGCAGGAATCGGTCATATCGCTCAACTTGCCGGTATTTAAACTCTAGTCACACGGACTTTTCTTGCTACTCTTTGCACAGCTAAATACTTATTAGTACCAGGGCCAAGGTTGTCCCGTAAATAATTTCGACAATCGGAGCTCAACGGTCATGGCTTTGCCTTCCAATTATCCACATGCACAGGGGCTCTACAACCCTGCCCAAGAACATGATGCATGCGGTGTTGCGATGGTGGCGACGTTAAATAGAGTAGCAACACATGAGATTGTTGTAAAAGCACTAACTGCGCTGCGCAATCTCGAACACCGTGGGGCATCAGGGGCCGAACCAGATAGCGGTGATGGTGCAGGTATATTAATTCGTATCCCCGATCAGTTTTTCCAAGCCGTTACAGCATTTGATTTACCCTCGGCAGGTTCGTATGCAACTGGTATTGGCTTTATCGAAAAAGGCGCCGATGTAAAAGATGAGATTGCGCGCATCGCTGCAGAAGAGGGTTTGAAGGTTATTGGATGGCGCGAGCTTCCAATAAATTCGACGACGCTTGGCAAAACTGCGCTCTCGGTGATGCCTGATTTCCAACAGGTATTTATTAGCGGAGTAAAGAATGAAAACGGTCTTGTCCTAGAGCGCATGGCTTTTTGTCTGCGCAAGCGTGTCGAGCATGCACTGCCACTGTACTTTCCATCGCTATCTGCCCAAACAATTGTCTATAAAGGAATGCTTACTACTGGTCAGCTTGAAGAGTTTTTTCCAGATCTAGGCGATGAACGTGTTGTTTCTCCCTTGGCGCTCGTGCACTCCCGTTTTTCTACTAATACTTTTCCATCATGGCCGCTGGCTCACCCATATCGCTTCATTGCCCACAATGGTGAAATCAATACCGTTAAAGGTAACCGTAACTGGATGCGTGCACGTGAATCACTTCTTGAAAGCGATCTGATTCCAGGAGATTTGAAGCGCCTGTTCCCAATTGTGCAGATGTCGGGCAGTGATTCAGCATCCTTTGATGAAGTTCTTGAACTTCTCTATCTAGGTGGACGCTCATTGCCACATGCAGTCTTAATGATGATTCCTGAGGCCTGGGAAAATCACGCCTCGATGTCAGATCTTCGCCGTGATTTCTACGCCTTCCATGCCTCGCTCATGGAGCCTTGGGATGGGCCAGCATGTGTAACTTTTACCGACGGCCATCACGTTGGCGCAGTCTTAGATCGCAACGGTCTGCGTCCATCGCGCTTCTGGGTTACTAAAGATGGTCTTGTTGTTTTGGCCTCTGAAGTCGGCGTCTTAGATATCGCCCCTGACACCATTATACGAAAGGGGCGTTTGCAGCCCGGAAAGATGTTCTTGGTCGATATCGAAGCGGGTCGAATTATTGAAGATGAAGAGATAAAGGATTCATTGGCAGGGGCTGCGCCATATGGTGATTGGCTGCACGCTGGAATGGTCAAGCTCAGCGAGCTTCCCGCCCGCGAACACATTGTCTATCCGCACTCATCAGTTGTCCGACGCCAGCGCGCATTTGGTTACACCGAGGAAGAGCTGCGCATTTTAGTTACTCCTATGGCACGCAGCGGCATGGAGGCGCTGGGTTCGATGGGTACTGATACACCCATCGCTGCGCTCTCAAATAAACCACGCTTACTCTTCGATTACTTTTCACAGCTCTTTGCCCAAGTTACTAATCCACCTCTAGATGCAATCCGCGAAGAGTTGGTAACAAGTTTAGGAACAGCGATGGGTCCCGAGCACAATCTTCTAGATCCAGGTCCAGCCTCCTGTCGCCATATATCGCTGGCATTTCCAGTTATCGATAACGACGAACTAGCAAAGATCATTCACGTGAATGCCGATGGTGATTACCCAGGTTTGAGCGCTCATGTTGTTCGTGGACTTTTCTTTGTTGCAGATGGTGGAGATGCACTTCGTGCACGCCTAGATGAGATTAGAGTCGAAGTCTCACAAGCGATCAAGGATGGTGCGCGCATTATCGTCCTATCTGATCGTGACGGGGATACCGAAGAGGCGCCCATTCCATCTCTGCTATTAACATCTGCCGTACACCACCACTTGATCCGCGAAAAGACTCGCACAAAAGTCGGACTCGTCGTTGAAGCTGGAGATGTTCGCGAAGTTCATCACGTGGCACTTCTCATCGGCTATGGCGCCGCTGCAGTTAATCCCTACCTTGCGATGGAGAGTGCAGAAGATTTAGTTCTACAAGGTGTCATTACAGGAATCACACCTGAAAAAGCGGTGCGCAACTTAATTAAATCCCTCGGCAAGGGCGTCCTTAAAGTCATGTCCAAGATGGGTATCAGCACTATCGCCTCATATACAGGAGCCCAAGTCTTTGAAGCTATTGGTTTAAGCGCCGAAGTCGTTGATGAGTTTTTTGTCGGTACAACATCTCGCCTTGGCGGTGTTTCACTAGATGTCATTGCCCAAGAGACAATCGCACGCCACCACATTGCATATCCCCCTGGGGGAGAAGTGCCCGGCACCAAACGTCTGCCAATCGGGGGCGAATACCAGTGGCGACGCGAGGGCGAGCCACACCTGTTCGATCCAGAGACAGTTTTTGCGCTGCAACATTCAACGAGTACAAAACGCTATGACATCTTCAAGCGCTATACCAATCGCGTCAATGATCAGAGCGCACGGTTAATGACTCTGCGCGGTCTATTTGAATTTAAAGATCAAAGTCCAATCTCCATCGATGAAGTAGAGCCAGCCAGTGCCATTATCGCTCGTTTTTCAACGGGTGCGATGTCGTATGGCTCTGTTTCACAGGAAGTGCATGAGACTCTTGCAATTGCCATGAACCGATTAGGTGGCAAATCAAATACTGGTGAAGGTGGAGAAGATCCATTGCGCTATGTAGTTGAAGCAAATGGAGATTCAAAGCGCTCGGCTATTAAGCAGGTTGCATCGGGGCGTTTTGGAGTCACTAGCCAATACTTAGTCAACGCCGATGATATTCAAATCAAAATCGCACAGGGTGCAAAGCCTGGCGAGGGCGGACAGTTACCAGGCAACAAGGTTTATCCATGGATTGCAAAGGTGCGTTACTCAACGCCAGGCGTTGGTCTTATTTCTCCGCCGCCACACCACGATATATATTCCATTGAAGATCTAGCACAGTTGATCCATGATTTAAAGAACGCCAATAAGAATGCACGCGTGCATGTAAAGCTTGTTGCCGAAGTCGGCGTCGGTACCGTTGCAGCTGGAGTCAGTAAGGCACATGCCGATGTTGTTTTGATCTCAGGTCACGATGGTGGCACGGGTGCATCACCACTTACATCGCTCAAACATGCTGGCGCTCCATGGGAGCTTGGTTTAGCCGAGACTCAACAGACTTTGCTTCTTAATAATCTGCGCGATCGAATCGTTGTACAGACCGATGGACAGTTAAAGACTGGTCGTGACGTAGTAATTGCCGCACTGCTGGGTGCAGAGGAGTTTGGTTTTGCAACTGCGCCACTGGTTGTTTCAGGCTGCGTCATGATGCGTGTATGTCATTTAGATACATGCCCAGTCGGTGTTGCAACACAGAATCCCGAGCTCCGTGCGCGCTTTACGGGTAAGCCAGAATTCGTTGAAACTTTCTTCGAATACATCGCCGAAGAAGTTCGAGAAATACTAGCCAGCCTGGGCTTTAGAACATTACTTGAGGCCATTGGCCATGTTGAGTACCTAGAGGTTAGGCGCGCAGTAGATCACTGGAAGGCCAGTGGTTTAGATCTTTCACTACTTCTTGTGCGCCCTCAAAGTTCGAGTCCGCTGCACAATACTACGCGCCAAAATCACGGTCTTGATGCCGCCCTTGATAATCAACTTATCGATTTGGCACAACCAGCGCTGAGAAAACAAGAGTTAGTGCGCATCGATCTGCCGGTGCGAAATGTCAATCGTACTGTTGGAACAATGTTAGGTGCCGAAATTACTCGGGCATACGGAGCTGCTGGACTGCCCGATGGAACTATTGACGTTACTTTGCGTGGATCTGCCGGGCAATCGCTGGGAGCATTTATCCCTGCAGGTCTAACGCTTCGCTTATTTGGTGATTCAAATGACTATGTTGGTAAAGGTATTTCCGGAGGTCGGGTAATCCTTCGCCCAGACATTACATCGACATTCAAATCTAATGAGAACGTCATCGCTGGAAATGTCATTGGCTACGGCGCAACATCTGGCGAAATCATGATTCGCGGAACCGTGGGGGAGCGCTTCTGCGTTCGTAACTCCGGTGCAACTGCAATCGTTGAAGGAATCGGTGATCATGGTTGCGAATACATGACGGGTGGCACCGTTGTTGTGTTAGGAAAGATCGGACGCAACTTTGCTGCGGGAATGTCAGGCGGTCGTGCCTTTGTTTTAGATCTAGATCCTGCCAACGTCAACACCGACATGGTTGATGTCATTGCAGTACCGATAGATCAGCGTGATATTTTGAAATCGATTATTACTAACTTCGCAAGTCATACTGATTCGGTAGTGGCTGCACAATTACTTAATGATTGGGATGTTGCAATCAATCGCATTTCGCTAGTTATGCCACGTGATTATGCACGAGTACTTGATGCGATGGCACGCGCTACACGTGAGGGTTTACCAGTGGACTCACTTGTTATGGAGGTGGCAGCTCTTGGCTGATCCAAAGGGATTTATTACAACACCGCGCGAAGTTCCAACACGTCGCCCGGTTGATGTGCGTATCCAAGATTGGCGCGAGGTATATGAGCCACAGAGTTTTGAGCATCTGCAAAAACAGGCAGGGCGCTGCATGGACTGTGGAATTCCTTTCTGTCACTTAGGATGCCCGCTCGGCAATCTCATCCCCGAGTGGAATGACTTGATATGGCGGGGGGACACACAGGAGGCAATTAACCTTTTACATGCAACCAATAACTTTCCTGAGTTCACCGGCCGTTTGTGTCCTGCACCATGTGAGACCGCATGCGTTCTCGCAATTAATCGTGACGCGGTAACAATTAAGCAGGTCGAACTGCGCACAATTGAAGAGGCATTTGCATCTGGCGATGTAAAGCCACTCATACCAGATCGCTTAACTGGAAAGACAGTTGCCGTTATTGGTTCCGGTCCAGCTGGTTTAGCTGCTGCGCAACAGTTAACACGCGCAGGTCATACCGTGGCCGTCTACGAGCGGGCAGTCAAGATCGGTGGCTTACTTCGCTACGGAATCCCTGAGTTTAAAATGGAGAAACATATTCTCGATCGTCGATTAGAGCAGATGGAGAAAGAGGGAACACGTTTTCGCCCTGGTGTAGATGTCGGGGGAGAGCTCACTGGATCTGCCTTACGCAAGAAATACGATGCGATCGTGTTAGCCGTTGGTGCAACTAAATGGCGCGATCTCAATATTCCAGGACGTGACCTAGTTGGTATCTACCAAGCTATGGAGTATCTACCGTGGGGAAATGCCCAGGCCCTCGGTGAAGTAGAGACACCGATGATAAATGTTGTAGGAAAGCACGTTGTAATTTTAGGTGGTGGAGATACCGGCGCAGACTGTCTCGGAACAGTGATACGTCAAGGCGCGGCAACTATTACTCAGTTAGAGATTTTGCCAAGACCAAATGATGAGCGTCCAGCATCTGCGCCTTGGCCGATGTATCCCATGATTTATCGAGTATCTAGTGCGCATGAGGAGAAAGATAATCGAATCTTTTCAGTAAGCACGCAAGAGTTCTTGGGCGATGCAGATGGAAATCTGCGTGCTATTAAAATCGTCGAAACAGAGTTTGTGAATGGAAAATTTGAAGCCATTGCAGACACCGAGCGAGAGATTCCAGCTGATTTTGTATTTCTAGCTATGGGCTTTACCGGAGCAGAGCAATCTCCACTACTCGATCAGTTACAAGTAAAGATAGATGATCGTGGCAATATTGTGCGTGATGACAACTTTGCAGCAAATGATGATGGAGTATTTGTTGCAGGCGATGCCGGCCGAGGACAATCACTTATTGTCTGGGCTATTGCTGAGGGCCGAAGTGCTGCATCGGCAGTTGATAGATATCTAACGGGAGATACTCAGCTTCCATTCCCGATTGAACCAACCACCCGCCAGTTGATGGTTTAAGGTTGTTCCATGCGTAGAGCAAAAATTGTGTGCACGATGGGTCCATCAGTTGAGTCCCCGGAGAGAGTAAGAGAGCTCATCGATGCCGGAATGAATATGGCACGCCTGAACCTTTCACATGGTTCCTATGAAGAGCACCAGGTGCGCTTTGATCAAGTTCGCGCTGCGGCAAAGGCCGCTGGACGGCCAGTTGCAATCTTGGTTGATTTACAAGGCCCAAAGATTCGCCTTGCCAGATTCGTCGCAGGCCCACATGATTTAGCACGCGGAGATATCTTTACTATTACTACCGATGATGTTGAGGGAACAAAGGATCGTGTCGGCACGACGTATAAAGGCCTTCCTAGAGATTGCAAAGTCGGAGACCATATTTTGATCGATGATGGAAAAGTTACCGTTCAAGTGGTAAAGATTAAGGGAAATGATGTTGTCACTAAAGTTATCGAACCAGGCGCAGTAAGTAACAACAAAGGGATTAATTTACCGGGGGTTGCAGTTTCTGCACCTGCAATGTCTGCAAAAGATATCGAAGATCTGCGCTGGGGCCTGCGTGCCGGTGCCGATTTCATCGCACTCTCATTTGTTAGAAATGCCGCTGATATCAAAGATGTTCATATGATCATGGATGAGGTAGGCATAAGAATTCCAGTTATTGCAAAGATTGAAAAGCCACAGGCCGTTGTAAATATCGCCGAAATTGTTGATGCCTTTGATGGCATCATGGTTGCCCGCGGTGATTTAGGCGTTGAGCTGCCAATTGAAGATGTCCCGTTGGTGCAAAAACTCTGCGTCGAATTGGCACGCGATATGGCAAAGCCTGTCATCGTTGCAACACAGATGCTGGATTCGATGATTACTAACTCGCGCCCTACTCGCGCCGAAGCTACGGACTGTGCAAATGCAGTTATAGATGGCGCAGATGCATTGATGCTTTCAGGTGAAACAAGTGTTGGCGAATTTCCAATCGAAGCAGTACAGACAATGGCACGTATTATTCAAAAGACTGAAGAGGGCGGCCTCGATCGAATCCGTCCTATAAAGACCGCTCCTCGTACTAAGGGCGGTGCTATTACAAAAGCTGCAACTGAGGTTGGCGCAATAGTTGATGCTAAATATTTAGTTGCATTTACTCAAAGTGGCGACTCTGCCCGTCGAATGTCACGCCTGCGCTCACCGATTCCAATTCTTGCAATGACTCCAGAGGTCGGAACATTTAACCGTTTAGCCCTTTCATGGGGCGTTGAATCAATGTTGACTCCCGTCGTTGGTGCAACCGATGAGATGGTAAAGCTGGTCGACTCGGTACTTATCGAATCAGGACGTGCACAAATCGGCGATAACGTGATGATTGTTGCGGGATCTCCTCCAGGAATTCCTGGCTCTACTAATGCGATGCGCGTTCACCGTGTAGGCGATGCCGTTGGTGGCGCCGCTCCCGCCTACCGCTAAGATTTACCAGTAGCGCCTCGGTACTCCAACGGTAGAGAGGGCAGTCTCAAACACTGCATAGTGTCGGTTCGAATCCGACTCGGGGCACGCTAGCAACATTTACATCCTGAAAGGATGACTTGTAGTGATTCGTATTCTCGTTGCCGAAGATGAGGCTCTCATCCGCATGGATCTCATCGAGATGTTGCAGGGCGCTGGCTATGAAGTTGTGGCCGAGGCGAGCAATGGTCAAGAGGCAGTTGAGTTAGCAAATCTTCACAAACCAGATCTTGCAATTTTGGATGTCAAGATGCCTGTGATGGATGGAATAACGGCAGCTGAAAAGATAATTACTTTGGCACCGGTGTTAATGCTCACTGCATTTTCTCAAAAAGAGCTCATCGATCGCGCGCGCGATGCCGGTGTGATGGCATACGTTGTTAAACCATTTACCATCGGCGATTTAATTCCAGCCATTGAGATTGCAATTAGTAGGCATCTGCAAATGAGATCGCTGGCCGATGAGGTAGCCGATTTACATGATCGCCTTGAGACCCGTAAGTTAATCGATCGCGCCAAAGGTATTTTGATGAAGGCGCTGAACCTCTCTGAGCCTCAGGCCTTTTCCTGGATTCAAAGGGCGGCCATGGATAGGCGCATGAGCATGAAGGCCGTTGCCCAGGC
>SHVG01000045.1 GCA_009691145.1 Candidatus Planktophila sp.
GTTTGGAAAGCTGACTCCGTTGTCATGTGATGAATCTATAGGAAATGCCCAAAACCCCCTAATTAGAGCTGCAGTTTGAGTATTTTTAAAGGGTTGAAACTTGGCGTGTAGCTTTTGCTAGCCACTCTGGATTAATCTCAACGCCCCAACCAGGTGCCGACGGTATCTCTATCTTTCCATCTTGGATTGCAAAGGGATCCCCGAGAAATAAATCTTTTTGCCATGGATAGTAATCAAAGCCTTCAATCGAAAACTCAAGGTATTTTCCTGGG
The DNA here is from genome assembly GCA_009691145.1 of Candidatus Planktophila sp. Classification (GTDB taxonomy): domain Bacteria; phylum Actinomycetota; class Actinomycetes; order Nanopelagicales; family Nanopelagicaceae; genus Planktophila. Next base: position 273 of record SHVG01000045.1, read on the forward strand.
TTATCAATGGCCCCAAGCAGGTGCATGGTGCAGATTGTTACAAGTGAAAGATTGGCACTATGTGGAGTAATTGGCATATTTGCTTTCTTGGCCATCTCTACAACCTTTAATGTTCGCCAGATTCCGCCTAAGTACATAATGTCAGGCTGCAGTATATCGACGGCCCGTATATCGATCATGCGCTGCCAAGTGAGTAGGTCCCAATCCTGTTCGCCACCGGTCACATCGATAGAAAGGGAATCGGTAACTTGTTTAGTCTCTTCAAGTTCCCAGTATTTACATGGCTCTTCAAAATGTGAAATACCCTCGGCCTGCAGCAGCCCACCGACTTCAATTGCACGCTTAGGTGAAAAACCACTATTGCCATCGACTAATTTAGAGATTCCATCGCCCAACGCGCGAGAAACAACCGGCACTACTTCTTCTGTACGGCCTGGCCACTCATCGACATCATTTCCGCATTCAGCGCCTACTCGCCACTTAAAAGCATCAAAGCCAAACTCATCGCGCAGTTCTACAAAGCGTGCGGCCTCTTGTTGGGCCGTGATGTCACGCTTCATAGATGATGCATATGTGCGCAGCTTCTTAGCTCTCCCACCAAGTAGTTCAACGACAGGCTTACCTTCAACGCGCCCACGCAGATCCCAGAGCGCTGTATCTAAACCAGCGTTGGCTCGGCATCTGTAACTTCCAGGGAATTTGTGTTCGCGCGCCTCAACAAGAGTAATAAGTGCACCGATGTCGGAGGCGTCTTTGCCTAAAACCCATGGAGCAATTTGCCGGTGAAAAACCTGAGCAGTTATATCGGCGTGATAGGTAGATGTCTGACCCCAACCAAGATGACCATCCGATGTTGTTACCTTTACAAAGCAGACGAATTCATCGGTAAAGGTTTCAAGCTGTGTGATTTTTCCAAAGATCATCCCGCAGCCTTCACAAATACGGCTATATCTAGTAGCGAGACATTGACGCTGACGCCAGTACCTAGACCGACTGCATCATGGCTCGGCAGCTGAGCAGTCACGCGGCTTCCATCTCTCATCGAAATACTCAACCTACAGGTCGCACCTAAGAAGCTTGCTGAAAATATAGTCGCATTGCCTGATTTGCTCGCAACGACATCGATACTTTCAGGGCGCACTAAAGCTATGCCGGCACCAGATGAAATTGAACCGGATAGGGTCTTAACAACTCCGCCAAGAATTTCAATACTTCCACCACTTACTTTTCCAGCGATTGGATTAGTTAGGCCCACGAACTCGGCAACGAAGGCCGTCTTTGGACGGTCATAGAGCTCGGCAGGGGCCGCAATTTGCTCTAACTGACCGTTGCACATGACACCGACGCGATCGGCGATACCCAAAGCCTCTTCTTGATCATGAGTTACAAACAACGTTGTCGTACCAAGCTCTACCTGAATGCGGCGAATCTCCTCGCGCAGCTGCGTGCGAACCTTGGCATCTAATGCAGATAAGGGCTCATCAAGGAGTAACACCTTTGGCGAAATCGCAATGGCGCGGGCCAGTGCCACACGTTGCTGTTGGCCACCAGAGAGTTGATAGGGATAGTGGTTGGCGTGGGTAGATAAACCAACGAGCTCTAGTAGTTCGGCAGAGCGGGCCTTGCGCTTGGCTCCAGCGGTCTTATGTGCCCGAAGTTTTAAACCGTACTCAACGTTTTCGCGTGCAGTCATATGAGGAAACAATGAGTAGGCCTGAAAAACCATTCCCATTCCACGGTTGCTCGCCTTTTGAAAGGTTACGTCTTTGCCATCGACGATCATCTGACCACGGTCGAGCTCTTGAAGCCCTGCCAATGCACGTAGCGCCGTTGTCTTGCCGCATCCTGATGGACCCAGTAGCGCAACGAGCTCGCCCTCGGCGATATCAAGACTCAAGCCATCGAGGGCTTTGACATTGCCAAAGTACTTAACAAGATCAACTAACTGTACATATGCTGATGATTTCAACGTATGGGTCCTTATCTCTTAGGCGAGGTCAACATCAAGGACTGCGCCTTGACGTTTTTTAGTAGGGATGATGAGCAGTAAGAAAACGACGAAGAGTAATGAGGCAAGGGAGACTGCAACTGCCACATTTCCATTACTACGGCCAATTTGGGCGATAACAACTTGGAAGGTCTTAAAGTTGAGAATATTTGAAATTGTAAACTCGCCAAGAACAAGTGCTATGGCGATGAAAGAACCATTGATGATTCCCGTCTTAATGGTAGGCATGATGATTCCAAAAATGACCCGAGAAATTGTGGCACCTAAAGTAGTCGCGGCCTCAGCCAAGGTGTGAACATCTACGACGTCAAGAGCGGCCGAAAGAGATCTATAGGTGTATGGCAGGATCAACATCGAATACACGCCAGCTAAAGTTATTGGAGATTCACTTAAGTTAATTGAGATCCACCGGTATAAAGGTGCGATACCGACAACGATAACAATGGCTGGAATAGCCAAGGGTAATAAACATAAGAGTTCAAATGGGCGACGCAGCAAAGGCAGTTTGAGATGTACCCAAATTGCGGTTGGAACGACGAGAAAGAGAATGAGAGCCATTACAATCGCTGCAGTAATTAAAGAGCGAGTCACGGCTAGAAATAAATTCTGCTGTTCCCCGATCATCTGCCACGCTCGGAAGGTGCGGCCCTTATCGGCAAAACCAAAAGGCTTTGTTGAAAAATCAAACATTGCATATAGGGGAACCAAAATATAAAAAGCGACAATGCTGATAATTGTCCATCGCCAGAGCCGGACTTTTATCGTTTGTTTCATCGTCTCTGCTCCCACTTACTTACATTGCGCCGTAGCAATGCATACAACGTCATGGCAATAACGACGACAATAACCATGAAGAAGGATAGTACTTTAGCCTCGGCGGGATTTGATCCACCAGTCTCACTAGTCAATGCCGTTGCAATTTGCAGCGGGGTCAGGAAGTCGGCCAAGTTAATTAAAACACTTGCCGTTGCATATGCTGAAAAAGAGTTAACGAATAGAAGTAGTAGCGCTCCTACAAAAGAAGGAGTCAAAATCGGGATACCTACGCGCAGCCAGTACTCATAGTACTTACCGCCCAGAGCATCGGATGCCTCACGCCACTGCGGTTTTAAATTCTCTAGTGTGGGTAGAAAAACCAAGACCATCAAAGGGACCTGGAAAAATGTATAGAGAACGGCCAAGCCATTCATGGTGTAGAGCCAGCTAGCATCGGCTAGAAAAGTAGTGGGTAAGAACCGTGTGGCAAAAGTTAAAACTAAACCATTGAAACCAAAAGTAGCCAAGAAGGCAAAGACAAGCATGACTCCGCCGAACTGGGCCAATGCACTGCTGATTGCAACTGCAACCTTATAGAAAACACCACCCGGTTTCCCCGTCGCAATGGCCCAAGCAAAGAAGCCTCCCAGTATCCCTCCGATAATGGCGGTTTTAGCTGAGAGTTCAAGTGAGTTACCAAAGGCGTGACGTGCAATGGGGTCGTTAAAAATCGCCTTTAAAACAGTTGCGCTGAAATTGTTGTAGTTATCTTTAAATGCACCAGAGACAACATTCCATGTTGGATATAAAAGAAATATCCCTGTAAAAAAAAGAAAGGGTAAAACGCCGAGATAGGCGGCTTTGCTATGCCAATACTGAGAACCGGTCCTGCCGGTGGCAGAACCGGTTCCCTTGTATTGAAGTTGAGTCAACTACGTGGACTCAGTTTTAGTTTGTTCCTACAGCTGCAGGCCAAGCCGTCTTTAAGTAAAGACGAGCCTTTGCAGTCTGATCTGAGGTTGCCTTTTCAGCAAGAATCTTGCTCTTACCGATTGCGGCTTTACCAGCAGCACTTGCACGCCCGGTCTTGAGTAGGTGTACCCATAGCGTTGGAGTTGCTCCACCTTGTGCCCAAATATCGGCACCGGTCTCGCTCAATGTGTACTCCATCCATAGGCGTGCACACGCTGGGTGTGGTGCCCATGCAGAGACTGCGCTGTTATAGGTAGAACCAACTGCAGCAGGTGTGAACATCTTCCATACCTTGCCGATAGCTGCAAACTTCTTGATAACGCCAGCTTGGATGTAACCATTATCAATTACAACTGGTGTCTGACCAGATGCGATTGTGGCCTCTGTTGGGTTGACGTTAATGAAGTTACCAGCAGCCTTGAGCTTGGCGAAGAATGCAACACCCTTTGAAACATCGTCAAATGTTCCACCGACTGCCTTATTAATCATGAAGATACCGTTCATGGCTGCAGATGAACCTAGTGGATCTCCGTTAAGGGCGATCTTTCCCTTGAACTTTGGATCTAGTAGATCATCGAGCTTGGTGATTGTTCCAAGTTCTCCGCTGTAACCAATTGTCATGGTGCCTGTGTAGTTAGGTGTTACCTGGGCACTTGGGTCAACTGTCTGGGCAAACTGCAAGTAGTTCCACATTTTAACCTTGTAAGGAGCATAGGTTCCAGTGTTTAGATACTTAACTGCAATTGCAAGTCCAACGTCAAAGACATCGGGTGCGCGATTTGTGCCCTTATTTGTAACTGCGGCATCGATCTCTTCTTGTGAAGAGCCTTCTGGGTTAGCTTCATCAACCTTAACTCCATAAGTCTTTTTGAAGCCGCTGATCATGCCGCCGTAGTTTGCCCAGTAAAGTGGCAAGGCAATTACATTTAACTGTCCTTCTTTCTTACATGCAGCTGCTAATCCACCAAGACCTCCGCCTTGTGAGGCAGATATAATCTTGGAATAGTCAGTTGCTGCAGATGCTGATGAACTTTGTACTACTGGGATCGCGAGTGCAACAACTAGTGCTGCAGCAAGGGATCCATTGGTGATTTTTGAAAACTTCACTGCGTTCCTCCTAATTTGTAAGTGGTATGTGCTTATCTCATACATCCTTACCCCTTGCAGTACACGTGTTGACGGCAAGTGATCTGGAATTTTGTACTTACGCGCAACCCCCCCTAGTCAAAAACCAAGACGTTACGTGATCCCTCTCCTGCCCGTAAACGATCAAAGGCACGATTAAGACCCTCTAAACCTATCCGCTCAGAGATGAGTTCGTCTAGGAATAGATGGCCATTTAGATAACTTTTGACTAACTCTGGCACATCCTTTTTTAGGTTGGCCGAGCCGAAGTAACAGCCCTTTATCCACTGTTCGTTGACGAAGGGGCCGGCATCGAGGGTGAGCGTGGCGCCGTTTTTGAGTAGGCCTACCAAAATCAACCCGCCATCGACATCGACTGTGCCCCAGGCCTGCTGAATGGTCGACTCCCGCCCCAAAGCTTCAAAGGCGTAGTCGACCCCGCCGCAGATCTTCTTTACTTCGGCGACTGGATCAGATGTTGATGCATTTATAGCGTGAGTCGCACCGAGCTTTCGAGCAAGCTCTAACTTTTCATCCCTCACATCGATGGCGATAATTGTTGTGGCCCCTGCTATGCGGGCGCCTTGCACGATATTTAATCCGACTCCGCCGCAGCCAAATACTGCAACTCGAGAGCCAGCTTTAACTTTGGCAGTATTCATGATGGCGCCATAGCCAGTTAGTACTGCACAACTTATCAGCGCGGCACGATCAAGTGGCATCTCTTTTGGAATCACCACTGCTCCAGATGCTGGGACAACAACATATTCGGCAAATGAGGCGACCGTTAAAAAGTGATTAACTTTTTCACCGTTGTGGCTCAATCGGCTAGTGCCATCAAATAAACCGCCAACTGACATAGCGTTACCAGCTGTTGAGCAGTAGTTAGGGCGACCAGATTTACAGTAGTCACAGCTGCCACAGTTAGGAACAATCGACATGATGATGTGATCACCTGGGGCAAAACCGGCAGTGTTAGGACCAACTTCGACAATGATGCCTGCCGCCTCATGTCCGATAACTGCTGGAAATGGAACTAACTTTCGCTTTCCATCAATGGCATTTAAATCACTTGCGCATAATCCACTTGCTGCAACTTTAACGAGCAGCTCTCCAGATTTGGGTTTATCTAAATCTAATTCGCGCACTTGGAAGGTAGAACCAACACCATCTAGAACTGCCGCCTTCATCTTCAAAGTATTTGTCTCCTCTTATTTAGTTGTTAATTAAGAGCTATCCATGTAGTTTTCAAAGCGCTGTATGTATCTAGGGCATGTAAAGACTTATCGCGACCACTGCCCGATAGCCCAAAGCCACCGATAGGCGTAATAACATCGACCATATCGAAGGTATTGACCCAAACAGTGCCAGCGCGCAATCGGCGGGCAAGGGTGTGGGCCTTGGCGACATTGCCCGTCCAGATAGAGGCAGCCAAGCTGTAATCGGTGCCGTTAGCTATTGCAATGGCCTCATCGGCATCTCTGGCATCGATGGAGAGCAAAACGGGGCCAAAGATCTCCTCCTGAGCAAGGCGCGATGTCGCTTTGACGTTATCGATTAAAGTCGGTGCGATGAGTAAGTCAGCGCCGCGGGTCTTTTCTCCACCGAAGATAATTTTTTCACCATCGTGGCCAATTAAATCTAGGTAACTATTAACGCGATCGCGTTGGCTCTTCGAGACCAACCCAGCCATCTGTGTTGCAGGGTCAAACTGGTTTCCAACGGCAAAGCTCTCTAAGAATTTACGGAGATGGGCGAATAACTCTTCTTTGATGCCCTTTTCAACGATGATTCGAGAGCCAGCGCTGCATGTTTGTCCGGCGTTATAATAAATCCCCCACCCGATTGCAGAGGCAGCAGCCTCTAAATCAGTGCAGTCATTGAGAACAACTTGGGCACTCTTTCCGCCGAGCTCGAGTGCAACCTGCTTCATATTTGACTCTGCGGCGTATTGCAAGATTTTGCGGCCAACGGCAGGGCTTCCGGTAAATGCAATCTTTGCAACATCCATGTGACGGGCAAGTGCCTGACCTGCCTCTGCACCAAGGCCTGGCACAACGTTAAAAACACCGGCAGGCAGGCCAGCCTCGATAGCTAACTCTGCAACTTTGAGCGTACTCAGTGATGAGTTCTCGGCAGGCTTTACGACAATACTGTTTCCCATTGCAAGTGCCGGCCCTATCTTCCACGATGCAATCATCATCGGATAGTTCCAGGGCACCACAGCGCCAATAACACCAAGAGGTTCGCGCGTAATCATTGCAAGGGCGTTGCGCGGAGCAGGTGCTACTTCGTCATATCTCTTGTCAATTGCCTCGCCATACCAAGAGATCACTCGCGCAGTATTGGGGACATCGACAGATAAGGTATCGCCGATTGGTTTTCCAGTATCAACGGCCTCAAGTAAGGCTAACTCCTCTTTTTTCTCGAGCATTAAGGCAGACCATCGCAACATAATCGCCTTTTTATCCCGCGGATTCATCTCGCGCCAGCTGCCATCGTCAAATACTTTCTTACCAGATTTGACTGCGCGATCTATATCTTCTGCATCTGCCGATGCAACATGTGCAATCACCCGATCATCATGTGGGGCGATATCTTCAAATGTTTTTCCCGATGCAGCATCTACATATTTTCCATTAATGAAAATCTTCGACTCTGGCTTTAAATCAAGGGCTCTTTGATGCCAGTTGGTAGGTGCAGTCATAGCGCTTACCTTATAGGTCAATCGAATTCATGTGAGCCTGCCCTATGTTGCATATTATGGGACTTTTGTTTAACTCTTAATGACACGGTATCTCATGAGAGTTGGATCTGTGGCATATGCAATCCGCACACCAGCGGCCATTGTCATCGCCAGACCTTCGACTATAACTTTAGTTAATAATTCACCGGGTGCAACGACGGCAACGCCTGGGGGATACGGGGCGATTAAATCGGCAGAGATGCGGCCCACCGCTTTATCGGCCGTCACCATCTCAGTCTCGGCAAAGTAGGCCTGGCGCATTGAGATTGCAACTTCGGGAACGACCGACCAGCTTAGCGATGTAGCTGTAGCCCTAACGGCTTTCTGTTGGGATTTCAGGATTGGGATGAGCGCTGTGGCTAACTGGTTAAAATCGTGGGCCGAATCAACCAAGGTCGCTAAGAAGACAATGGTGTCATTGTCGGCCATTTCAACACGAATCATCTGGGCCTGTAGGGCGTTTTCAATCTCAACGCCAGAGGCACCTAATTGATTG